>JAWOEH010000053.1:0-12214 GCA_046482855.1 Bacteroidales bacterium
TGATGAAACAACTACACAAAAATCAGATTTTTATGATGATGAAACTGACGAGCTGCCGTTCTAACGATAAAACAAAAAAATCTTTGTTGTCCGGTTAAAATATTGGCGTGCTTTATTCCCTTCACTAAGGGTTACAAGTGCAATAACGCAGTACGATGGTTTGTTCGCGATTCTTTATCTGTATCAATCCGGCCTCTGTGTTGGCACCCCACGCAACCAGGTAATTGTCAAAGATTGGAAGCAATGAAAACGCTCTGTATAAACTTTACCGGAGAAAAGTATGTTTTCTAGACATGAGTCGCCCGGGAACTCTTCCCTACTGGGTTGCTGCCTCTTCTGATTCTTGGGTTTTGTTTAATCATGAAAACAAACTTTCTTATAGCTTATGTTCATGAATATAGAAATATTGCACTAGAAAATTTCAAATTTATTTAGATAAGCTGAGGCTTGGTAAGGTAGGGCAGCAGCAAGATCGAAATTGTCATAAAAATCCGCTTAAAACCAGGTGCATTCTTATTCGGTTCTACTTTATAGCGCTTATCGATTTATTTTGATAGAATCATACAACCATAAATTGCAACCACATCCCTTGTACAACACCTATGTATTTGTAAAGCGTTACGTACTTCGGCAAGCTCAGTACAAGTACTTTGGCAAGCATGGTTGGAAAAACGGCACAGAGGCCTGCACTTTCCATTGAGGCTTGATTTGTATTGATTTTTTTGATTCGGTTGTTAAACTAGTTAATAGTCAATTATTTATCTTTGACTTTTTCTCTTCTGTAAATTTTCAATCGTCCTCAATTTAGCTTACCTTTACGGGTTAAGGAACTTTTAAGAGGGCCGTAGTCAAATGAAGATATACATTAAAAATATGGTTTGTATACGTTGCCAGATGGTAGTTAAGAGTGAGCTTGAAAAACTCGGTCTGGAGTATTACGATGTGAAAATTGGTGAGGCCACTATCGCTGAAAATCTTTCGCCTGAAAGGTTACAGCAATTAAATGATGCATTGATTAAATCGGGACTTGAGTTAATGGGAAATAGAAAAAGTATTTTGATTGAGAAGATTAAAAATGCCATCATTGATTTGGTGCATTATACCGATGACCAAATTAAAGTAAATTTATCTGATTATTTAAGTGAAAAGCTCAATCATGATTATACCTATCTTGCCAACCTCTTTTCCGAAGTGAAGGGCATTACCGTTGAACGGTTTTACCTAACGCACAAAATTGAAAAGGTAAAGGAGCTTATTGTTTATGACGAGCTGAATCTTACCGAAATAGCTTACAAGATGCATTACAGTAGTGTTGCACACTTATCCAATCAATTTAAAAAAATCACCGGCTTGACTCCTACCCATTTTAAAGCCCTCAAAAATAAACGACGCGGAACCCTTGAAAATCTGTGAATGATGTAAATTATATCGCAAAAAATGTAACACTTTACCAGATTAGGCGCCTTACCTTTACTTTAAATTTAAACAGAAAGGATATGCAAAAGACCGATATAGAAAAATCAAAAGGTCATATTCTGATAGAAATTATTGAGTATGTACCTAATTCGGTGGTGAGCAGAACAATCATACGAAAAACCACCGGAAATGTGAGTGTCGTTGCCATTGATACCGGTGAAGCATTGGCGGAGAAAATTTCCCCTTTCGATACTTTTTTACAGATAATTGAGGGTACTGCCGAAGTGGTGATTGATGACAAATCAAATATGCTTAATACGGGCGAAGGGATTGTAGTGCCTGCACACACCTCCAATAATATAAAAGCTAACGAACGCTTTAAAATGATCTCCACCATTATTAAAAGTGGGTATGAATCAGTTAACGTTTGAAAATTCATTACTAAACAACATGGTTATGTCAAAAGAAAAAGAGAGTAAAAAGAACACAAAGAAGCCTCCGGTAAAAAATCTGAAAGAAAAGCGAGCCGATAAAGAGGCCAAACGTGCCGAAAAAAACAGAAAGAGCGAGTTATAAACCCCTGTTGGAAGTCACGCATTTTAGCTATATCCGGTAAATTTGATTATTTACCGGATATGCTGTTTTCTATAGCTAACTCATTGATAAGAAGCGGATTTTAAAATCGCATGATAAGAGTTGGGTAAGGCTGCATTGGCAGGCAGTAACTTTAAACCATGAAACGCAAAAGTTACCAATGAAGGAGTCGCTTAGCGGAAGCACTATCATACGATAAGAGTAGTGAGGAGCGTCCTGAAGTACCAGAATTCTCTATTGGCCATAAGAGCTGTAGATTTTATTGAAAATACACTTTTCACATTCTGATTAGCTTGATAAACCTGAATTGATAGATAGCATTATTTATGCTATTCACTAAAAAGAGAATAGAAAAAACATGAAAAACAGGTCAGGTACCATCGGACTGAAAAAAATCTTCCGGCATTTCCCACATTGTGAGCATTGGGATGAATGTTTTGGGGGTGAGCTTTGATCGTAGCGCAGGGGTAGCCTTGCTGCAGTGGCTGTCTTTTCTTATCCTTAGTTGGAGGTTGTCTGGAGCGTGGTAATATAAGAAGCCATAGGAATAGCTGTTAATGGCTATTTCTATGGCTTAGTTGAATATTTATATGGCCGGTTGTATTTTTATATCAATCCGGCGGTTTTGTCTTCGTCCTTCCTTCGTTTCGTTGTTGGCCACAGGGTTGTTTTCGCCATATCCCTTTGAGGTTATTTTGCTTTTTCGGGGAGTGTCGGAGTTGGCATTTAAATATTGCGTAACCGCATCAGAACGTTTCTGTGAAAGGATCATATTGGCTTCATCGCTGCCAAAAGAATCGGTATAACCTTCAATTACAACATCGCTTTGAGGGAATACCTTAATGGCGTCCTGAACCTTGGTTAACAAATCAAAGTTGACGGGTTTAATTTCCGATTTGCCCACATCAAAACCAAAACCGTGCAACCTGATAATAATTTCGTCGCCGGAGCGGAATACGGATGCCTCCGTGCTGTCAAATATGGCATAAACTGTTTCAAACTGGTTATTTAGTTTAGTTTGTTTGGCAATTCTGGCAGCCAGCAGAGCCTTTTCCTCTTCAAACTCTGAAGTTTTTGATTTCATGGCATCGGAACGTTCCTCTATTTCATTCCTGAACTCGTTGTTGAGTGCTATATTTTCTTCTTTTAGCAACCCAACTGTTGATTGTAAATGCCTGATTTCATTCTTTTTTTCAAAGTTTTCAGTAATCAACAATTGATTCTGTCTCTGTAGTTCCATGATATGCATAATTATTTTCTGCTCAGGCTTTTCGTTACCCTCATAAAATTGAGCCACAAAACCTACTTTTTCAGCAATTTTAATAAGGGGCATTTCATAGTTGAGAATAACCTCTTCCATTTCCATGTCACGGTCATCGATTTGGGAGATGGTGTTGTTGAGGTAAATAGCATGCCTGGCTTCATATTTGGCTTGTTTAGCCAAAATCCGCGGGTAATCCATATCATAGCGGTTGGTTTCAAGTTCTTTTTCTGTTTCTGCCAGCAGCGATTTTGCCTTATTAATTGTTTTTGGAGCCTTACGATGCACGTTCATCTCATCTGCTTTCTTAAGCAAAGCACGTGTTTCGTCGAGCAGGTCCCTCTTTATGGAAGATAATTCAGCTTGTCTGTAAATCTCAATAGCTTCGGTTGCATATTTGTATGAGTCATCTCTATCGCCCTTTTCCAATTCTTTTGCTGCTTTATTAAAGGTTTCTTCTGCCTCAACCCACATTTCTTTAGCTACTCTGTCTGCTCCTGCCGATAATGCATCTGCCCGGGCATTTAGTGTAGTGGCAAAAATCAATTTGGCGGAAACGCTGAAGTCAGCTGCCCGATTGAAATGATTTGCCGCTTCTGTCAATGAGGATTCTATTTTCTCCACGCCTTTTTTATCTGCGTAATAGTTTTCAGCATCCTTGTAGTTGTCCATCCCTTTATTGTATTCTGTAGGGACAAGTAGATTTGCCTGCATTTCCTTTGCATTCAGCATAGCCTTATCGGCTTGCCGGAATAAGGTGCTTTTTGTTTGTTGCCCGTAACTAATGGTACTTATCATTAGCAATGACAGGCACCAAAGTAGAGCAACGCTGTTTTTCCTTATTATTCTTGTTCTCATTTTTGTTAATTGTTACATGTACACTCATTTCGAAAATTGCATAGAAACTGCTATAATTGCAGCTTTAGTTTAGAATCAGGGGCGATTTTTTTCCTGTTTGGTGGATGAATTTCCTGTTTGAAACTTTCATGTCAATTTTGTCCTCCTGCAAATCAAAAGCATATTCAATATTTTTTCCATCGTTTCTTTTAATATTGAGGAGTAGCTTTAATTCATGCCATAACTACCCTTTTATGTTAAATTATTTAGCAGGTAACTGCATTCTTGGCTTTATAATCCAATGTAGCTCCCATGTGGCTGGTTGTTTTTGTATTTTTACTATTTATCAGGTTTGCAGCGTGCAAGTCATAGGTTTATAGTACATTTAATCCTCTTGAAGTATTGTCGAAACGATGCACTCAACCCGGATTATATTTGTTCTCTGCTAATCTGTTTTTTGTTAGTTGATTGCTTGGAGAAAAAATACCTGTAAAGAGCAATAATACCTGCCAATACAAGGAGTAGATGTATCGGGCCTGATGCATCAAGCCCCCAGAATAGGATACCCCAATTGACAATTAGCAATCCGGAGACACTGTAAACTAAGTTTTTCATGCTTGTAATTTTTCATGATTAATTCCGTTCAAAAAATCCGGCAATTGCATCGCCCAATTCATTCAGATCCTTTTGGAATTCAACTTCTTTTTCCTGCCAATTATCAATTTGTTTGTTTTTAAAAGTGGCGATCTGATTTTTAAGATCCTTGTTTTTCTGTTCCAGTTCCGCCAATTTTTTTTCGTATTTGGCCTTTTCTTCTTCTTTTTGTTGTGTAATTTTTCTCTTTAGCTCGGCAATATTTTCTTCGTAAGCCTTAATTTGTTCTTCCGATTGTGCAATGAATTTTTGATAGGTACTTACTGTATCTTGCCTAACTTCAACTAAGTTGTTTTCAGCTTTTTCCAGATTTTCGGTAGCCTCCTGTACTTTGTTGCTTGCTTCATTTTCCTTTTCCGCCTGCGATTGGCAGTTGGTTAGGGTTCCACCTATTAATATGATGGATGCAGATAGCATTAAAATGGATTTTTTCATTTCTGTCAAGTTTAAATTGTGGTTACTTTTTCCTGAACTAAAGGTATATCAATCTTATTTCAAGATCATTACACAAACATGTGTATTCGTTACATCTTTCACACATTGTTTGGAGAAGGGCCTGGTAAATGGGAAGGAATTTTCTACTTGTTTATAAAGATCTTTCCGACCAACGATAATAGTTCGGAAGGAATTCGAATTCTTTTATGTATGCAAAACCAGCATAGGAGCGGAAAGGTTGGTGAGTGATACATTTTTCGATTGTGTTTTAGCTCTGCTGGCTTGGATTATACTAAACGAAGGCATAAATTTGTATAACACTGGCCATATGCCGGAGACTTCTGTTTAACAGTCCTCCGGCAGGAGGGGAGAAGGGATAAAAAGGGAGGCTGAATGCTCTTTTTATACAAAACCACAAAGCGTTAGTATTTACACAATTAATCGCAACGGACACATTAATCAAGACATATCATTAGCATCCTGTATGAAACATCAAGACTCAATAGCCAAAGAGCATTGGCAGGCATTTAGCGAAGAGAAGATCTTCAGTCAGTTAAAAACTTCTGAAACGGGGTTAAATAAACAAGAGGTAGAAAAAAGGTTGAAATTTCACGGCCCTAATAAATTGCCTGCCGGGGAAAAGATTACCCTCCTGCAAATTATCCTTCACCAGCTATTGAATCCCTTAATTTTTATCCTGGTTGCTGCTGCTATTGCCTCGGTAGCCATTGGGGAAGGAAAAGATGCCATATTCATTTTTCTGGTTATTTTTATTAACAGTGCATTAGGAACTTACCAAGAGTACAATGCAGAAAAAAGTGCCAGCAGTTTACAAAAAATGATGAAAATAAAAGCGCGGGTAAGAAGAGATGGGAAAGAGACGGAAGTTCCTTCCGAAGAAGTGGTACCGGGCGACATCGTGCTGCTTGAATCGGGCATGAAAGTGCCGGCCGATATGCGGTTACTTGAGGTTTCGGGGTTGGAAGTTGACGAAAGTTTTCTTACCGGTGAATCCATAGCAGCAAAAAAACAAAGCGGCATATTACAGCAGCATCTTGGCGTTTCCGAAAGAACCAATATGGCTTTTGCCGGTGCTACTGTTATGAAGGGACGGGGCATGGGGGTAGTGGTTTGTACGGGTATTGATACACAAGTAGGCAAAATTTCACAGGACGTTACCGAATCAGCCTCTGCAAAACCTCCCTTGGTGCAACGTATGGAGAAGTTTATCAAGCAAATTAGTATCTACATTATACTACTTAGTGTATTGCTGGCAATTGTGCTTCGGATGCAAGGAATGGATTTAACTGCCATTTTCTTCTTTATTGTAGCACTTGCTGTTTCTGCCATCCCCGAAGGTTTACCGGTAGCTTTAACGGTAGCCTTGTCTATTGCCACTAAACGGATGGCTAAGCGAAATGTAATAGTTCGAAAACTTACATCGGTGGAGAGTTTGGGCAGTTGTACCGTTATTGCCAGCGACAAAACCGGGACGCTTACCGTTAATGAACAAACGGCAAAAATGATACACCTACCCAACGGCAGCCGCTACACGATGGAAGGACAGGGATATAATGGCGAAGGGGAAGTTGTTGATTTGCAAGGGAACACGGTTACCCTTTCCGAGAATGAGGAACTGAAAAGAATTACCCGGGTAGCTGTTTTTGCTAACGAGGGGGTATTAACAAAAGAAAATGATAAATGGTCGTATCATGGCGATGCAATGGACGTTGCTTTGTTGGGCATGAGTTATAAGCTAGGTGTAAATCCCGAAAAATGGATAAAAGAGGAAAAACCGGTAGGGAAAATACCGTATGAGTCGGAACGAAAGTTCTCTGCCTCCTTTTACAACGTAAATAATGCGCTGTTTATTGGCGTAAAAGGGGCTGTTGAAACCATTCTTGAATTTTGTACAACAATGGTGGTGAATGGCGAGGAGCATCAACTTGATAATACGAAAATACTTGCCGATGCAGAAGATTTAGCGAAAGATGGGTATCGGGTGTTAGCTTTTGCCAGTGGCGAATTCAATGATTTTCAGAAGAAGGAAGTGTATGAAGCAGAGGATATTCCTGCTTTAACTTTTCATGGGCTCGTTGGTTTTATTGATCCCTTGCGGCCAGAAGCTAAGCTATCGGTTGAGGAGTGCCACGGGGCCGGTATAAAAGTGATGATGGTAACCGGCGACCATCCTGAAACAGCAGGCACCATTGCTCGTGAATTGGGCATAGCTGATGAAGCTACCCCTGTTATAACAGGACACATGCTGGCCGAAGCAGGAGCACATGATAGTCCTGCATATGAAGAATTAGTAGCCTCAACAACAGTATTTGCCAGAGTGTCGCCTACGCAGAAGCTCGAAATTGTAAGTGTATTAATTCGGAAAGATGAATTTGTTGCTGTTACAGGCGATGGGGTAAACGATGCCCCCGCACTGAAGCGAGCGAATATTGGCGTGGCAATGGGTTCGGGCACCGATGTGGCCAAAGAGGTTGGGTCCATGATTGTGGTGGACGATAACTTCTCGTCAATTGTGGCAGGCGTTGAAGAAGGTCGTTTTGCGTTCGATAATGTACGAAAAGTGATTTACCTGTTGATTTCTACAGGTGCTGCTGAAATTATTCTGTTTTTAGCCTCTATTTTCGCAGGATTGCCACTTCCTTTACTCGCTGTGCAATTATTGTGGTTAAATTTGGTAACCAATGGCATACAGGACGTTGCCCTTGCATTTGAAGGCGGTGAGCCTGGTGCAATGAAACGGCCTCCACGCAAGCCCTCCGAAAAAATATTCAACCCCCTTATGATTCACCAAACCATTGTATCGGGTGCAACCATGGGGGTAATAGTTTTTGGACTGTGGTACTATTTGAACACCTATAGCCAAATGGATGAAATACACGCTCGTGACCTTATTCTGTTGTTGATGGTATTTATGCAAAACTTTCACGCGTTTAATTGTCGTTCCGAACATGTATCCGCATTCAGAATGCCCATAAAAAGAAATATTGTTCTGGTATTTGGAGTTATAGCCGCTCAAGGGATTCATATTCTTAGCATGCAACTTCCCTTTATGCAAAACATCCTGCGAATTGAACCTGTTAGTTTTAACGAATGGTTGTATATACTGGCCTTGGCTGTTCCTTTGGTAGTAGTTATGGAGTTGTTTAAACTTATAAAAAAGCCTAAATAAAACGGGTAGAAACTATTTTGTGGGGAAAAACAACATGCAATCAGAAAAGATTGAAGGTATTGGTCGCTGAGATGAGTACTTGTATTTGGCCTAGAACGGGGAAAAAGCAAATTCAAATGGGTTGCTAATAGTATGCCAATAAAGTAAATATTGCTCACAGAGGAAGCGATCATGAACGCTGATTTTTGTATTTTAGAAGGAAACCGAACAAAAAAGGATAAGTAGAAGCAATCTGTGTGAATAATCTCATGGAGGCAGTGTGTGAGTTATGTAACTTAATATCACTATTGTGTAATGCTCCCGGATATTAATGAGTTTACCTTTGACCTGTGATATATTTCACAAAATTAATTTACGATGTACATATGAAAATTAGGTGGTTATTATCAATCGTTGCGATAGCAATGGTTGTGTTAATGTTGGGTTGTTCAAAAGATGACGACAACAATGTAAACTTATCGCCCACGGTACTCTCTACCGACCCGGCGAACAATGCTACAGATGTAGTTCTCAATAAAATAGTTACCGTTTCATTTAGTGAGGGGATGAATTACATGACTCTTACTTCAGAAACGTTTACTATAAGTCAGGGAACAACGCCTGTTGCCGGAACCGTTTCCTACTCAGGAACAACAGCGTCCTTTGAACCTACTGCTGTCCTAACTTCTAATACCCTTTACACGGCTACCGTAACCAATGGTGCTGAAAATTCATCAGGCACAGCGCTTGAGGGCGACTATGTTTGGACATTTACCACATCTGCCGAAACTACCTTAGCGCCTCTGGTAGTTACTACGAACCCTGAAACCGATGCAACGGATGTAGTGCTTAATACGATAGTGACGGCTACATTCAGCGAACCCATGGAAGCTTCCACAATAAATGCATCATCCTTTACAGTAAAAGCGGGTGATGTAGCTATTGATGGAACGGTTTCTTACTCAGGAACCATTGCAACCTTTACACCGACAAACTCCTTGTCTGCAGGTACCGTATATAATGCTATGCTATCTACGGAAGCGGAGAACCTTGCCGGCATTGCTCTTGCAGGAAATATTGTGTGGAGTTTTGCTACAGGGGATGCCTCCGATGAGGTTGCACCTACAGTTACTACCACAAATCCGCTTAACGACGCGATAGAAGTTGAGCGAAATATAACAGTAGAAGCTACTTTTAGCGAGGAGATGGATCCTTTAACGGTTAATGCTTCAACCTTTACATTGATGGACGGAACAAATGAAGTTTCTGGGGTTGTTGAGTATGCAGGAACAATGGCAACCTTCACTCCAACAAATTCATTATTGGCTGAAACTGTTTATACAGCTAAAATAACAACCGAAGCAACAGATTTAGCCGGTAACGCCATTGCTGTAAATAAAGAGTGGAGCTTTACCACGGGTGGAAGTGTAACAGGTCAGGCTGTTGTAGATCTTGGTACTGCCGGGAATTATGTAATTCTGGCAAAAACAGCCATCACCAACAATCCTACTTCCCATATTACAGGAGATTTGGGATTAAGTCCTGCAGCTACTTCCTATATAACCGGATTTGCTTTAACAGCCTATACCGGCTATGCAGAATCTGCCCAAGTTACCGGACAAATATTTGCATCCGATATGGCAGATCCTACTCCAATCAATCTCACCACGGCAGTTGAAAATATGATGACAGCCTATAACGATGCAGCCGGACGTCCAACGCCTGATTTTCTTGAGTTGGGAACCGGAAATATTGGTGGGAAAACACTTGAACCCGGATTATATAAATGGACAAGTACGGTTACATTGCCTACTGATGTTACCATTTCAGGAGGAGCAGAGGATGTTTGGATCTTCCAGATTTCAGGTGATCTTACCATGAGTGCAGGTGTAAACATAATTCTTGAAGGGGAAGCCCAGGCTAAGAACATCTTCTGGCAAGTATCAGGAGAAGCAACTTTTTCAGCTACAGCTCATTTCGAAGGTATTATTTTGTCCTCGACAGGTATTACTTTTCAAACGGGTGCATCATTAAACGGAAGAGCTTTAGCACAAACTGCTGTTGTGCTGGATGGGAATACTATTATTGAGAAATAACCTCACAAGCATGCACAAATAATAAAAAGAGATGGCAAATTTATGCCATCTCTTTTTATAGTCATTCAAGGGAGGTTTTGGAGCGTGGTTAAAAAGTAGTTGTTGGTTGAATTAAAGTATGCCATTGTTTATCATAATGCTCTAAAAGAAAGGATGTCAGCTTATTTCAGGAAGATTTCCTCAAAACCTTTCTCATATCGTATACCTCTATCATACTAAGGAGGTGGGGTTGATGAAATCCTGTCAGTAGATGAGAGGCAAAACAATTTGTCTAATAACCCCTACGTTAACAGGCAGTAGTGCATTTGCACAGGAAATATACCTTAAACCATAATGGGGGTGTAAAAGGGAAATGTGCTTTTGGGGAATCATAACCTTTGTTCACAAACGTGAGAATTATGTAAGTTTCCAAAAGAAAAGTGTAATCCTTCTCTTCATTTCTTATGGTATCTTTAAGAGTGTGTTCTACTTCCTTACACTTGATTTAAGCCTGGTTATACCTAAATTGAATTGGCTGCAGGATTAAGAAATAGGATAAAGAGTAGAGTTCAAGCGAAAAGAACAAATGAAACACGGGATATTCTTAGATGAGAACAGGGAGTTTCCTTTCACCAGGATATTTTTAGTGTCATTAAGTTGCACAATAACCGACAGTTTTAATTATTCTTTTTGTTTCGCAGTTGATTTAATGTACTCTCAGTTAGTTCCTTTAGGTAACTTCTTCGATACTAACAAGCATGCGTGAATCATGTAACGAATTCCCAAAGTTGTGTAATGCTTCCTAAAGCATAGGTGAGTACCTTTAATCAACTAATACGCCATTTAGATTTTAAAACCTATTACCATGAAAAAAATCAGAGTAAAAAAAGGCATACGCCAATCGATAGCAGGGAATCTGAAAACATTTCTTTTCATCCTTAGCTTCGCATTCTTTAGTTTGGGAGTAATGGCAAATCCAAAACTGGTATCAAAACAGCAAATTGGGATGTTTAAAAATTCAACCACCTGTGTTGTTCTTGAAAATGGGATCATTTCCTACAATGCATTTATCAAAGAGGCTGTAGAAAAACATTGGAAATATACCGACTTTGAATTTATCACCCAAACGGAATTTAATAAGCGCAGATTTGATTCCAGGTACTCTTTTTTGGTTTTGATGAAAGGGGTGTACGAACAAGATCCTGACGGAGTTGGCTACAATTATATAAGCCTTGTTTTAGGTCAAAACGTTGAGGATATCACTGACATGCCGGAAATTTGCAGCATTCCGTTTTCCTATGCCGGCGATAGTGAGACCTATTTTGGTTATGCCATACCGGCAATCGTTAAATTTATGCAGAAACACGCCAAAAATCTTGAATCAAAACGATTTCTAATTGCATTAAGAGGACTAAAATACTATAACCACAATACGCCTGATAAAAATAAGGTGTTGCTTTTAAATGAGAACCAGATGGCTCCGGATGCCAATACACTGGAAAAAATTAAAACGGTTTACCCTTATTATGTAAAACTGCTAACTCCTTCAGAGATTCAGACAGAACTGGATACCGATCCTGTAAATACCATGTTTAATTTTCATGTTGGCCCAACCAAAGAAACCGGGTCCGGAAAATGCTTTGAGATGATATTTGATGTTGAAGGCAATCTCTATTACTACAATTACCGAATGGTTACCAATGAAGATAAAGACGGTTTAACCTTGAAAGATCTTCGCTCGATAAGGTAACAGTATTTATTCGGTAAATAAAA
>JAWOEH010000083.1:0-3902 GCA_046482855.1 Bacteroidales bacterium
GGCATTATCCACCTGGCTGCCGAGTCGCATGTGGACAGATCCATAAGCAATCCCAATGCCTTTATCGACACCAATATTGTGGGCACTGTAAACCTGCTGAATGCAGCCCGCGAGCAGTGGACCGACAACCCGGAGGGAAAACGCTTCTACCACATCTCCACCGACGAGGTATACGGCTCCCTGGGCGATGAGGGTCTCTTTACAGAAACCACCGGCTACGACCCCCGCAGTCCTTATTCGGCTTCGAAAGCCAGTAGCGACCATTTGGTGCGCGCCTATTTTCATACCTACAAACTGCCGGTAATCCTTACCAATTGCAGCAATAACTATGGCCCCAATCAATTCCCGGAAAAACTGATACCTCTGGCCATTAACAACATCAAAAACAACAAGGACATACCTGTTTATGGCAAGGGCGAAAATGTACGCGACTGGTTATACGTTGAGGATCATGCCTCTGCCATCGATTTGGTTTACCACAAAGGTACCATTGGTGAGACCTATAATATAGGCGGGAATAACGAATGGCAAAACATCCAGCTTATTCACAAGCTTTGCGAAATAATGGACAAGAAGCTCAATCGAGGGGAAGGCACGTCGGCTAAGCTCATCACGTTTGTTAAGGACCGTGCCGGACATGATCTTCGCTATGCCATCGACTCCTCAAAAGTTCAGCAAGAATTAGGCTGGGAACCTTCGCTGCAATTTGCCGAAGGCCTTGAAAAAACCGTGGAGTGGTACCTGGCAAATGAAGCCTGGATGGATCACATCCTCACAGGAGCCTACGAAACATACTACAAAGAGCAATACGAAAAACGATAAAAAAAGCTGTCCCTTACCAAATATTCAGGGGCAGCTCTTTCTATACAGAAAAATAGCGTTTACTCTTCAACCAGCAAAAAATCGAGTTGGCGGCGCTCCAGGTCCGCTTTACCTATCTGCACGCGCACTTGTTGTCCCAACTGGTAAGTTTTCTTGGTTCTGCGGCCCACAATGGCGTACTCATCCTCATCAAAGAGATAAAAATCGTCGTCCAGCTCACGGATGTGCACCAATCCCTCACACAAATTTTCTTTCAGCTCAACATAAAAGCCCCACTCGGTTACGCCCGAGATTACCCCTTCGAATTGCTGGCCAATTTTCTCTTTCAAAAACTCCACCTGCTTATATTTTATGGATGCACGCTCAGCATTCTCGGCTCGTTTCTCCATTTGCGAGGAGTGTTGACACATCTCTTCGTACTTGGCCTTGGAGCGTGAACGACCTCCATCGAGGTACTCGGCCAACAGGCGATGCACCATCATATCGGGGTATCGGCGTATAGGGCTGGTAAAATGTGTATAAAAAGGAAACGAAAGCCCGTAGTGCCCAATATTGTTCGTAGCGTATTCGGCTTTAGCCATGGAACGCACCGCCAAAGTTTCAATCAGATTTTGCTCCTTGGAACCCTGCACCTTCTCCAATAACGAATTGATCGACTTGGAAATGGAAGTTGTATCCGTGGTTTGTATTTGATGGCCAAAGCGGTGAATAAATTTCGAAAAGGCCTGCAATTTTTCGGAATCGGGCTTATCGTGGATACGATACACGAAGGTTTTCGCCGATTTTCCTTTGGGTGTATTGCCTACAAATTCGGCCACCGAGCGGTTTGCCAGTAGCATAAACTCCTCCACCAGTTCGTTGGATTCGCCGTGCTCTTTAAAACTTACACCCAGGGGTTTTCCGGTTTCGTCAAGATCAAATTTCACCTCCACCCTGTCAAAAGCAATGGAACCTTTAGCAAAGCGTTTTTTTCGTAAATTCTGTGCTATGGAATTCAACACCAGCACCTCCTCCTTCAGGGGACCATCGCCACCATCGATAAGTGCCTGAGCATCTTCATAGGTGAAGCGTTTATCGGAATTGATAATGGTACGCCCCAGCCAGGTATCATGCACTTCGCCCTCATCATCCATCACAAATACCGCCGAGAAGGTAAGCTTCTCCTCATTGGGTCGTAGTGAACAAATAAAGTTGGAAAGCCTTTCAGGCAGCATGGGCACTACCCGGTCCACCAGGTACACAGAGGTTGCCCTTTCATAGCCTTCTTTGTCAATGGCACTGTCAGGTTTCACATAATGGGTTACATCGGCAATATGAACACCTATCTCCCACTTGCCATCGTCTCTTTTTTCGATGGACAGGGCATCATCAAAATCCTTGGCGTCGAAGGGGTCAATGGTAAAGGTGGTCACCTCGCGCATATCACGGCGTTCTTTAATATCGGCAGCGGTAATGGTATCCGGCACCTTTTCAGCCACTTTATCCACCGATTCAGGAAAGCCGGTGGGCAAATCAAACTCAGCCAGGATAGCATGCATCTCAACGTTGTTCTCACCCGGAGCACCCAATACTTCCAGTACTTCGCCAAAAGGATTTTTATACTTTGCAGGCCAGTCGGTAATAGCAGCCACTACCTTATCGCCATTCTTGGCGCCGTTAAGCTTGCCTAACGGAATAAATAAATCGTAGGGCATACGGCGTGAATTGGACACCAGGAAAGCATAATTTTTGGAGATATCCACCACACCAACGATTTGCTTCTGTGAGCGTTCCACAATTTCGACCACCTCACCCTCGGGGCGCGATTTTTTCTTTCGCGCGTATAAATAAACCTTCACCTTATCGCCGTTTAAAGCATGGTTCAGATTTTGCTGGGTAACATACACATCCTGTTCAAGCTCATCGGTTATAATAAAGCCGGCACCACTGGCAGTAAGATCAACTGTTCCTGTAATGTACCCTCCGGAGGATTGCATAGTGTATTTTCCCCGACGTGCTTCCTTAAGCACCTCGGAGGCTGCCAAATCGTCCAGGACTTTAACTAATAATTGCTTTTCACTCATATCCTTAAGATTCAGCTCCTTTGCAAGTTGCTTATAATTAAAAGCACTGTCAGGGTTATTGGTGAAAACACCCAGGACTTTATTGGTAAGCGCTTTCTTGTTCAACTGTTTGCGCTTATCCTTGTTATCTTTATTTTTTTTCTTTTTCGATTTAGCCATAAAACTATTTTTAGGTATTTTTTTGTTAATTCCTGAGGAATTAACGGTTAATCAATTGCTGCTTAAGAAAGGGCGCAGCTTGACGAATCATCTCACCGGCGGATTGAAAGGAGAAATTAAATTCCCGGCAGATCTTAGCGGAAGAATACAATTGCTGCACATAGGCAGTACGCGCCAGTGTTTTGCTAACCACAGGAATGGCAGGAATTACCGGATGCAACGCGCGCGTGAGGTGGCTGGCAACCTTTACTACCTGCTGTGGCAACAAGCGGGAAGGGGCTTTTTTCCCAAGAGCTTCGGCAATAAGGGAGAACATGGTTTTGTAGGAAATATTTTCGCCATTCAGGACATAGCGCTTGCCGTAAGCGTGCTCCTTCATCAACGTATACATGGCTTTGGTTACATCGGTGGCAGCTACCACACCCGTACCGCCGGAAGTATAAAATGGCATTCCTTTCCACACCTGGCGAAAAAGCAGGCCACTTCCCGCATCGGATTTTGCGGGCCCGATGATCACAGAGGGGTTTACCACTACCACATTAAGGCCTTCACTGTTGCCTCGCCACACCTCCATCTCCGAGTAAAATTTACTGATGGCATAGGCCGATTTTTTTTCGCCGGTAGTCCAAATAGCTTCTTCATCGGCCGGTATGCCGGGGGCAGTATTGGCAAGCGTTGCCACACTGCTGACATGACAAAAGGCCTCTACCTCACTAAGTAAGGCAGCATTCACCAAATTTGCCGTTAAGGTAACATTGGCCTCAATGAGCCGCATGGCCGAACTATTTTGCAAATCCACCATGGCTGCACAGTGGTACACATGCTTCACGCCCTTCATGGCTTCACTTACATCGTAAC
>JAWOEH010000149.1:0-3706 GCA_046482855.1 Bacteroidales bacterium
CTGCAAATAAAGTATTTGCATGGAATGATTTAATAGAATCACAAAGGCCTTTGTGATTCTATTAAATCATTCCATGCAAATACTTTATTTGCAGGCCTTCCCTTTAAAACCCCAACAGATACTCTCTCAACTTTATAGGTCTCTTCCGGGCTTTCTCACTTTTCCTGACTATCCCTTCCCCAAGACCAGTCATTTTCCAGGCACCCGCATCACCTGGCATGAGTCCACCCTACAATTATTCTCCTAGCGGGTTTACTGTTTTCAATACCCCCCCTATCTACAGGGTTGCTAACGGTTGTAGTAAATTAAGCAGCTACAAACAACCTGCTATCAGCCTCTCTTTCGCGAAACGTAAACGAAAGATCAACAATCGATTGAAGGCAAATTAATTTGACTTTTCTTCAATTAGGCCTACCTTTGATTGTTGTTTTGCGCTACAAATATAGTTAATATATTTACCTTACAAACAAAATTTATGGACAATAAGTTCACCATAAAAGAACGAATGTTGCAATTGGCTAAGTTCAAGAATCTTACCATGGAGGATTTTTGTAACAGAATAGATATGAGCTATGCAAATTTTAAAGGAGAAGCAAAAAAACGTCCTATCAACTCCAATACAGTAGTTAAATTATTTACCACATTCCCGGATATTAGTTTAAAGTGGCTACTCATTGGCGAAGGTGCCATGATTGAGGCATCGTATGCCACTGAGCACAAAACAGCTAACAAATCTGACAATCAAGAGCTAATCAACTACTTAAAAGAAAAACTTAAACAAAAAGAGGAAGCCTTACAAGACTGCTATCGGGAAATTGGCCGATTAGAGGGTCAACTTGACAACAATAAAAAAGAAAGAAAAGCTGGTTAAGAGTGGTATATAGAGCCCCTAAAACATGATCCGGGAGAAACCACATTCAGTTTATTAAAACAATCACTTGTTACATACACCATAACATCAAATAGACGCTGGTGATACCAGTATTCCACTTACATACCAGCAATAGGGATGTTCATCATAAAACCTACAAATTAACTTGCCTTCTATCCTAATAGGCAGGCCTCTCCCTGCAATAATGAGCAGAGAGAGGCCTACTTGAAGTCTGGCGTCTTTCTTTTATGATTTATCTGCGAGCTTAAAATAGGCAATTGCTTCTTCCAGTTGTCGCGCCTGATTCGACAACTCTTCAGAACTGGAAGAAACTGATTCGGCAACCGAAGCATTCTGTTGCGTCACTTGGTTTAATTGCTGAATCGCGTCATTAATCTGTTTCGCTCCACTATTTTGTTCTAAGCTAGCAGCTGTGACGGATTGTATCAATTCTGTATTCTTATATATCTCGGGGACCACAGCCTCCATCTGGCGATATGTTTCTTCAGTTTTTGTCTTACCTACCGATGAAAGCTCAACAATCTCATTGGCAGCCTCTTTACTGCGTTCAGCAAGCTTACGCACCTCAGCAGCGACCACAGCAAAGCCTTTTCCATATTCTCCGGCTCGAGCCGCTTCTACTGCTGCATTCAAAGCCAGAATATTGGTTTGGTGGGCAATTTCATTTACAATGTTGATTTTTTCTGCTATTGATTCTACCGATTTCATGCTCTCTTCGCCAGCCTGTTTCACCTCTTTAATTCGTGAAAGCACAGCATTACTGATATTTTCAGATTCTTGCGAATTATCGGTATTGTGACTAATGCTAGCCGCCATCTCCTCCATCGACGAGCTCACCTCCTCAGTAGATGATGCTTGTTCGGAGGCACCTTCAGACAAATGCTGAGAATTGGCACTCAATTCCTGAGTTGCAGCATTGATACCAAAAGTATTCTCGGCTATTATTTGTACAATATCATTCAGCTTCTCCGTCATATGATTAAAGGAGTTAGCAAGCTCCCCCACTTCATCGTTACGGGTAACATCAATTTTTTGCGTAAGATCTCCCTGTGAAATACGGGTGCTTACATCGGTAAGTGCAATCAACGATTTAAACGAGCGACGCATTAACCACACAACAACCCCAATAACCAATAAAATTAACACAAACCCAATAATCACCTGGCTTTTAAGCTGGGCTATGGCATCTTGCATAATTCCGGCCACAGGGCCACGGATAAAGGCTTGCCAAGGTTTATCATATCCATCAATTTGCAAAGGAGAGACAATATAACCGGTGGTACCATCATCCCACATAATCTCGGTACCACTTTGCAGATACCCCATATGCTTTTGAAAATCGGGAACAATGTTTTCGACACTCCTTCCTACCAATGACTTCTCATGCGAATTGGCAACGATGATTCCCTCGTTAGTAACAATGGTGACATCGCCCATATTACGGAAAACACCGCTTCCCCATACCAGTTCCTGAATAGCAGAGGCAGGCATATCAGCTGCCAGAGCACCAACTTCCTGGCCATTACGAATAACAGGGCAGGTAAAACTGACAAATAATTCCCCGCCTTCCCGATAAGGTTCAGTAACCAGGCACTTATTACCACGCACAGTCCTGCCAAAGCTCATCTTACTGTCGGCTAACGCATTAACCACACCTTCATGTACTTCAACTGAAGGCTGATCAGCTTCAAACCAAAGCAATCGGAAAGAACTGATTTTTGTGTTACCGGCAAGCGCCTGTTGTAAAATTGCCTCTAACTGATGTTGGGGTAAGGCACCTTCATCGTCTCCGGCAGTACTAAGAACCCTACTCAAAAGCCGGGTTTCGTGCATTACCTCGTCTAACTCAAGCTGTACTTTTTTGCTATTGTTTTTGGCTACCTCCATCACATACTGCTTCACCATACCCCCCATAATTTGCAGGTTAGTGGAAGCCGTATAGGCGATTAAACCAATAATAAGGATGGTAGTTAATGACCCAATGGTCCAGGCGAATCGTCTTACAATGGATTTACGTTTCATGCTTTTATACATGTTTATGACCACATAGGGTCAATTTCTAACTAATTCAATTCAAAACTGTTGAGTAATATACTTAATTTTTAGCAAACAAATAGTATAGCACCCTTAAGTTTTTATTAATCGTTAACTAAATAACTGAATGTAACTTCATTACCAAACAGACAAAAACATTAATAAGCTAGCTTTTAACGCAAACCGATTACCATCGGCCAAATATTACGAAGGGAAACCCAATAAGGTAACTATAGCCTGCTAAAAAAGGCAAAACCTTTGGTAAAATATTTTGTTTATCTTCGTATTGCAAATAAAAAAACATGAAATACCCTACACCTCTTGTACACGGGCGACTAATAAAGCGCTACAAACGTTTCCTTGCCGATGTAACCCTCGATAACGAAACAGAGGTTACCGCTCATTGCACTAACTCAGGAAGTATGAAAACATGCCTGGAAGAGGGAGCCGAAGTTTATCTTTCGCCCGCTAAAGATCCCAAACGAAAAACACCTTTCACCTGGGAAATGATCAAAATCAATGAGAAATGGGTTGGCATCAATACCAATATACCCAACCAACTGGCATTTGAAGGCGTTATGGCCGGGAAAATCCCGGGTTTGGAAGGGTATACACATGTAAAACGAGAGGTGAAATTTCAGGACAGCCGATTTGATGTGTACGCCGAAAACGATACAAATAAATGCTTTATCGAGGTCAAGAATGTCACCATGAAAGCAGGAAACTATGCGCTATTCCCAGATGCCGTTACCACTCGCGGGCGAAAACATTTAGAAACCC
>JAWOEH010000056.1:0-11878 GCA_046482855.1 Bacteroidales bacterium
GGGGGGGGGGTTACCTTTTGCGCATTTTGAGAACAAATAGGTGGTTACCGGTAACAATCAATATTTCATTTATTAACCTTAAAAGTTCATTACTATGAAAAAGAGAAAGTTATTTGTCGCTACCTTATTGGTCGCTGTACTAGCTGTTGTATCATTTAACAATTTATTTGCTCAACATGCTGCCATTAACCCAGAGTGTCCCAATGGTTGTGTAGATGGTGAGAAAGGATGTTATTGTTATGACTGGTATGAAGGACTTGGTGAAAAAAACTGGGATGGTCAAGATGAATTAAAAAAAGCAAATTAATAAAAATTAGTAAACCCGCAGAATTTTCTGCGGGTTTGCTAGAATTATTTATTTATAAAACAAATACAGGTGATGCGTTAACTTTTATTCAATATTACAAATGTCCTATTTGATTGAATTTCAAGACATCAATTGATTTTTGTATTTAAATAGAAATATCACCCCATTCCACAATCGAATCACATAACTATCTGATTGGACTCTATTAGATATTTTAACATTAGATTTGTTCTGAACAATATATTTTTTACATAGCAATACTTTAAAACAAATATGAATTAAAATTTTTAAAATGAATTCACGACTATACATACTATCTCTTTTCCTATTAATTGCAAGTTGCAATCAATCCAAAACTGAAAAAAAATATAGTAAATGGAAACCTGCAACAAAAGTGGGCAATCAAATTGAGACAATACATACACCATTAATACTAGGGAAACCAACATTCAAAGTATTGAATAACACCTTCATCATTAACGAACTGAGACCATACAATGATAAGGCTGTACATTTATTTCAGGCAGATTCCTTTACATACATAGGAAGTACCGGAAAAACAGGTCGTGGCCCGGGAGAACTTGGCAGAGCAGGCAACCTGACAACAAACGCCCAAACAGGACATTTCTGGCTCTCTGATTTTTCGAAATACATCTTGTGGAAATTTAATCTGGACAGTGCATTAACCTATCCAAACTATATGCCTGTTGCCCAACCAATGTCAAAAAAACATTTCATGGTGCGTATGGCTTTTGTAAACGATACACTGGCTATGGGCAATGTTTTGGCTCCCATCAGTCCAAGCAACTATGAAATGAAAGTGGCTACCTTGAATACGAAAAACAGTAAAATCAAAATTTTGACCCATTCTGCTCCTGAATACATAACTGAGAAGAGAACTAACTCATTCATCGCATTATCTTCGGAAAGTAACCTTTATGCAAGAGCATATATTGAATACGATTTGCTGACCATCAGAAAATTTAACGGCGAGCTTATTTGTAACATTAAAGGGCCGGGTTGGAGCAAAACCCTGCAACCTATAAAGAAATACTATTCTCATGTAGCCATTGTTGGAGATTACATCATTGCAGCCTATTTAGGAGAAGACGGGTTGGCTTTAGATGAAACAAAACGCACAGTGAGTGTATCACCTACAAAATTACTTATTTTTAATTTGAAAGGAAATCACTTAAAAACCATTGATACGCAAAATCCAATAAATAATTTTACAGTGGATAAAAAAAATGGTCGCATTATCCTTTGTTTCACCAACAGAGAAAAGCCATTAGGATATATAAACCTGAATATTATCTATTAACATGCATAAACTAACATTCCGAATAATAATTTTTTGCTTCCTAGTACCATTTTTTTCTTGCACCAAGTTATCGAAAAAAAACACTCCGATGTTGACTGATACTCTACTTGCTAAACAAATAACGTTTCCAGCAGAACTAAAAATTTTAAAAGATGGTGAATTTCAGGATACAAATCAAAAATTAAAGATAGCAAATCATTTAAGGATAATTTCAATAGTAGATGGAGCGTGTATGAAGTGCATTATCAATCAACTAAACTATACAGACATCGTATTCAGCTCTTTTACTCGAAAAGACAAAGATTTAATATTCATTCTTAATGTTTCCTCTAATGATTCATCTTTCTTTATGAACAACCTCTACCCTTCTATTGAAACTAAAAGTCTAATTCTATGGGATAATAATTTCAATTTCGAACGTACTAATAAACTATTTACTTCAGATCTGAATCTTAGAACATTTATGATCGATTCAAACAATCATATTATTCATTACGGGAATCCAGTAATGAATCCTGAGGAAATCAATACTTATAAACAAAAATACTTAAAACACATAAAATAAAATACTCACTCTCACTTTTAACTAAAATTATATTCTGGCGGGAATAAATATGGCGCAGACCATATTGTCATGTGGTTTATCTCCTTCCAGAGTAATTATTAACAATAAGTACCTTTTAACAAAAAATAACCCTATTTGTTAACTCAAAACAGCAAATCGCAAATAGTCTTAACCGTTTTGCGATTCGCTCAAATAATGTACTGCAATTTTTCATTATATTTACCGCTAATGCTCTCTTGCAAGGGGAGTGCTATTTGCAACAAACCCTAAAAACCTGAACATGAGATCCAAACGCACCTTCACCAACTGCAGGGCACTGCTATTAATTGTAAGCACCCTGGTACTATGCAGCTGTGGAAACCAGCCGGAAGCCCCCGCCGAAAACGACAACCGCACTTCGCAGGAAGCGGCCCGAAACCCTGTAGATACAGTTAAGCTCACGCGTAGCGATTTCCAGAAAGAGCTCATCAGCAATGGCCGGTTGGAAGCACTGCAAAAGGCACAGTTGCGCTTCCGCGTGTCGGAAGTGCTGGCGGAGGTCCACGTAAAAAATGGCGAGCACGTAAAAAAGGGACAACTGCTGGCCAGCCTGCAGCCGCAAAACCTGCAGCATGCACTTGAAAAAGCCCGTGTAGCCATGGAGAAAGCCACCATCGAATTTCAGGATGTGCTCATCAGCCAGGGATACCAACCTGCCGACTCGGCCTCCATACCCACGGCACAATACCGCAATGCACTGGTACGCTCCGGCTTGGCCGATGCACGGCTGCAGCTGGCCGAAGCCCGCAAAAACTTCCGCAACCGCCACCTGCGGGCTCCCTTCAGCGGCACCGTTGCCAACATCACCAAAAAAGCCTACGATGCCGTAGCCAGCTCCGAGGATTTCTGCACCCTGCTAAATGACGAGAAATACCAGGTGCGTTTCCAGGTAATGGAGTCGGAACTGGGCGAAATTACCACAGGCAAAGCGATTGAAGTATATCCGCTGGCCGGAGGTAAATACACGGGTACCATCCGCGAAATCAATCCCATTGTAAACGAAAACGGACTGGTAACCGTGCGCGGTTTGGTGGCCAATACACATGGCAAACTCATGGATGGCATGAACGTGAACCTGCACATTCGCAACCGCGTGCCGGAGCAGCTGGTTATTCCCAAATCGGCACTGGTATTGCGCCAAAACCGCGAGGTGGTTTTTACCCTTCGCAACGACAGTGTGGCCTGGTGGAACTATGTGACCACCGCACAGGAAAATAGCCGTTCCTACGCCATTACCGAGGGCCTAAAAGAGGGCGAAATCATCATCACCTCAGGCAACCTCAACCTGGCGCACGAATCCATTGTATTTGTGGAACCTGAAAACGCACTGTAAGTATGGTACGCTTCCTTACCCAACGGCCCATTGCCGTTACCATGACCTTCATCGCCTTCATGTTGCTGGGCCTGGCTGCCACAACGCGGCTGCCCGTCTCCCTCATGCCGGATATCGACATCCCCGAAATTACCGTACACATCGAGGCTTCTAACTACTCGGCCCGGCAATTGGAAAACGGTGTGGTGCAGCCCATTCGCCGGCAATTGTTGCAAGTACCCCACATCGAGGATATCCACAGCGAAACGCGCAACGAGCAATCCGTCATTCGCCTGCGCTTTGCCTATGGCACGCAAGTAGACATGGCCTTTATTGATGTAAACGAAAAGATCGACAGGGCCATGAATGCCCTGCCCCAGGATGTAAAACGCCCACGAGTGGTAAAGGCCAGCGCCTCCGATGTGCCGGTTTTTTTCCTGCAAATTACCGCCACCCAAAACAAAGGACAGGAACCCCTGCAGGCAAACTTCGTAGATTTAAGCCGCTTTGCCGATCAGGTAATAAAAAAACGGCTGGAGCAACTTCCCGAAGTAGCCATGGCCGATATCAGCGGCACACTGGAAAACGAAATTGTCATCACCCCCGACGAAGAGAAATTGGCTTCGCTGGGGCTGGATCTCAACGCCATTGAAAGCGCCATAAAGAGCCAGCAATACAACCTGGGCGACATTGTGGTGCGCGACGGCCAGTACCAGTATAGTCTGAAGTTCAGACGCGAACTGGCCAATATCAATAACCTGCGCAGCGTACTTATCAAAACCGGCAACAAGCAGATACGCCTCGATGAGCTGGCAACCCTGGAGGTGCGCCCGCAAAAACGCAACGGGCTCGTTACCCAGCATGGCGCACCCGCACTTTCGCTGGCCGTAATAAAGAACTCCGGCGCACGCATGCAGGAGTTAAAAGCCTCGCTGAACCAGCTGGTACAGTACTTCCGGGACGATTATCCGCAAATCAATTTCCAGATTATCCGCGACCAAACCCAGCTGCTTGATTATGCCCTGGGCAACCTGGGTCAAACCCTCTGGATGGGCGGCATCCTGGCATTTCTCATCATGCTGGTGTTCCTGCGCGAGTGGCGTTCGCCCCTGCTCATTGCCATCAGCATTCCGGCCTCGCTCATTATCAGCGTGCTCTTCTTTTACCTCATCGGCCTGTCCATCAACATCATCTCCCTTTCCGGCCTGGTGTTAGGCATCGGCATGATGATTGACAACTCCATCATTGTTATCGACAACATCACCCAGCACATGGAGCGCCAAAAATCGCTGCTGCAAGCCTGTGTGGAGGGCACCAACGAAATCATCCGCCCGCTCATCAGTTCGGTACTCACCACCTGCGCCGTATTCCTGCCACTTATTTTCATTAGTGGCATGGCGGGAGCCCTGTTTTACGATCAGGCTATTGCCGTTACCGTGGGGCTCTTCAGCTCCCTTATCGTTTCCATCACGCTGGTGCCCGTGTATTACCGTATTGTTTTTAAAAAGCTTCGGAAAGATCGTGAAAAAATCAAGCCCAAGCCCCTGGTAAACTATATGCGGGCATATGAGCAGGGGCTTTTCTTTACTTTTCGAAAGCAACCCCGCATGTTTGCCCTGGTAGTGCTGCTTATGCTCACCGGCGCCTATGCCTACACCCTGTTAACCAAGAGCCAGTTACCGCCGGTTGAACATACCGATTTTTTCATCTCGGTAGATTGGCGCGAGAAGATCCATGTTGAGGAAAACAGCCGGCGTGCCGATGCTCTCCTTAGCTCTTTCGACAGCCTGCTCACTACTTATGCCGTATATGCCGGCAATCAGCAATACCTCATGCAGCAACAACGCCTGCATTCGGTTCAGGAGGCCGAGATCTACATCGATGCCATAAATGCTGACGTGTTGGCAGAGTTGCAAACCCGCATGCGCGCATGGCTTAAGCAAAACTACCCACGTGCCGAAATTACCTTACGCCCCCCCGAAAGTGTATTTCAGCGTCTGTTTCAGCAACAGCAGGCAGTTCTTGAGGCTCGCCTCATCCCTATGGAACGTGGCCAGGGATTGGATCTTGCCATACTAAAAAATACCCTGCAACAAATCGATCTTCCCGAAACCCGCAATAGCACCGCACAACTACCCGTGGAAAGCTACTTTGAAGTACACCTGCACCAGGCTAAGCTTTTGCTGTATCAGGTAAGCCGGATAAATGTTATGCAGGCACTGCAAAGCCTGTTTAACCAATACCAGGTAACGCAGCTAAAAAGTAGCCACGAATTTGTCCCCATCATTCTGGGGGGCCAACAAACGGGCTTCTTCAACCGGCTAAACCGGGCCGTTGTTACCTCAGAAAAAGGCCACACCATTCCGCTGCGCGAATTGGTTACCCTAAACCGGGCTCAGGGTCTTAAAACACTGCACGCCGGAAAGGCGGGTCCGTATTACCCATTGCCATTGGAAGTGCACAAGGGCAGTGTACCGCAGGTGCAAAAGCGCATTGAGAATGCACTCGATAACGAGGGAATGGATGTGCAATGGGCGGGCAGCTACTTTGCCAATCGGCAAATGATTCGCGAAATCACCCTCATCCTGCTTATTTCCTTGCTGTTGCTCTTTTTTATCCTGGCTGCTCAGTTCGAGTCGCTGGCTCTGCCCTTTATTGTGCTGCTGGAAGTGCCTATTGATATAGGCGGTGCCCTGCTGTTCCTCAAGCTATTCGACCAGGGCATCAATGTCATGTCGCTTATTGGGATCATCGTCATGACCGGGATCATCATCAACGACTCCATCCTGAAAATCGACACCATCAACCGGCTGCATATGCAGGGCACACCTTTGCTAAAAGCCATTATTGTGGGGGGACAACGGCGTCTGAAACCCATCCTCATGACCAGCTTAACCACCATCATGGCCATGGTACCGTTCCTGTTTGTGTCCGGCATGGGCTCCGACCTGCAAAAACCATTGGCCGTAGCCGTGATTGGCGGCATGTTTGTAGGCACACTGGTAAGCCTGTATGTGGTTCCCTTGTTGTTTTACTACCTAAAACGCACGCACAACTATGTCGGGAACTAGCAAATACACAGGAAAAACGCTACGGCAAGATCCGCCACACGGATTCTCTTCCTTCTCGGTGATCATGGTATTTGCGCTGCTTTCCATTCTGGGTGTAGCCCTTATCCCGCGGTTGTTTATCAGCCTGTCGCCCTCGCATAGCCTGCCGGCCATAACCGTAAGCTACCACTGGTATCGTGCCTCGCCCGAAATTATCGAGAAAAAGGTTACAGCTCCGTTGGAAGGATTATTTAGCACCATGCAACAGCTGCGAAGCATCTCCTCGCATACCAAACGCTCATCGGGCAGCATTGAACTTTCCTTCGACGAGGATGCCAATATGGACATCGCACGCTTTCAGGTAGCCTCGCTCATTCGTCAGGTTCACCCCGATCTTCCCAGGGCGGTAAGCTACCCGGAGGTAACCCTGAACATGCCCAACGAGGAACGCCGTTCGCTCCTCACCTACACGCTATACGGCAGCGCCTCGGGACATTTACTGCAAAAATATGCCGAGAACAACCTAAAACCCTTATTGGCAAATATCAAAGGCGTTTATCAGGTTTCCGTGTATGGTGCCACCCCCTTTGCCTGGTATGTTACCTACAACAGCGGGCACATGGAGGCGCTGCAACTTACACCCGCTGATATTGAGCAAGCCCTGCGCAATCATTTTCGCGGAAAGGAGTTAGGCTACACACACATGGGCACCAATGCCTTTGGCAACGATTACTATCGTTTTCGGCTGGAGCCGGGACTGAACAGTACCGAAAGTTGGCAGCACATACCCATTGGGCGGCGGGGAAACCGCATAGTTTACCTTACCGATGTGGCCACCATTCGCTACAAACAACAGCCTTCCTCGTCGTACTTTCGCGTAAACGGGCTCAACACCATCAACCTGGTTATCGATGTGGAAAAGCAGGTAAACAGCCTGAAGCTGGCAAACGAAATCAAAACAGCCATTGGTGCTATGAAGCGCGATCTTCCCAAAAATTACAGCCTTGAAAAAATGTACGACGCCACCACCTTTATCAAAAAGGAGCTAAACAAGGTGGCCCTGCGTACAGTTATTGCGCTGGTAGTTTTGCTGCTGTTTGTTTTGATTACCATTCGCCGGATGCGCTTTGTGGCTATGATTATGCTGAGCCTGCTCATCAACCTGTGCATTGCCGTAATTTTCTATGTGGTATTGGGCGTGGAAATCCACCTCTACTCACTGGCAGGGATGACCATCTCGTTGGGCATCATCATTGACAACAGCATCATCATGGCCGACCACATCCGGCACAGAGGCAACCGCAGGGCCTTTTTGTCGCTGTTGGCCGCTACGCTCACAACCATTGGCGCACTTAGTCTGGTCTTCTTCCTGAGCGAGAAAGATCAGCTGAACCTGTTGGACTTCAGCCTGATTATCATGATAAATCTGGGGGTAAGCCTCTTTGTGTCGCTCTTTTTCATTCCGGCCATGCTGGATCTTTGGCCTTTAGACAATAAGAAGAAACTACGGGCACCCAAAAAATTACGCCGCATCGCCAGGCTATCGCGAGGATATGAAGGCATCATACGTTTCCAGCTACGCTACAAGTGGGCCTTTGTGGTGATTTTGGTGCTCCTGTTTGGGTTGCCCGTGCACAAGTTGCCCGAGGCATTCGATGAACCGGAGAACAATTGGGAGGAGCTGTACAACAACACGCTGGGTAGCGACAAGTACCAACGAACCATAAAGCCCGTGGTAGACAAACTATTTGGCGGCACCCTGCGGCTATTTACCGAGTTTGTGTACGAGAGCCACTATTATAGCAGTCCGGAGCAAACAAAACTGTATATTTCGGGCAAGATGCCCGATGGCAGCACCATTCACCAGATGAATGAGGCTTGCCAAAAAATGGAGGCCTACCTGGCGCGTTTTCCCGAAATAGCCTTGTACACCACCTCCATTCGCAGTTATCGTAATGGGCGGATTACCGTTTATTTCACACCCGAGGCCGAAGGCTCATTCTTTCCTTTTTACCTGAAAAACCTGTTGATTGGCAAAGCCAACAGCCTGGGCGGAATGGACTGGGGTATTTATGGCGTAGGTCGGGGTTTTAGCAACAGCACAGGCAGCGATCACCGCAACGACAGGATTATGCTGTACGGCTATAATTACGACCAACTTTATGGCTATGCCCAAGAAGTGATGAAGAAGTTGGGCGAGAATCCTCGTGTGCAGAAGATGCAGATTCGTGCAAAGGCAGGTTGGTTCCTGCCGCCCTTGCGCAATGAGCTGTGCGTTGAGCTAAACGAGGAGATGCTAGCACAACTGCAGTTTAACTCAGGCGATCTGTTCACTGCCCTGCAGCGTAAGTCGCTGCAAGAGCAGTACATCGGCAGCTTCTTTGTGGATGATCAGCTGGATGAAGTGCGGCTGGCCTCGAATCGCCCCCTGTTTGACCGGTGGAATCTGGAGAATGAATTCCTACCTGCCGGCACTAAAAAACTAAAAATAAAGGGACTTGGACGCATTGTAAAACGCGCCATAGGGAACGACATTGTAAAAAAGAACCAGCAATACCAACTGACCGTGGAGTACAACTTTGTGGGCCCCTCGAAATTGGCCTCCCGCATTCGCAAAATTGCTATTGATGAAATGAACCAACAGCTGCCCCTGGGCTACAAAGCCGATGCTGACGGCTACTATTGGAGAAGCGAGGAGAAACGTAAGGCCGGCCTGTTGGTGCTGGTCATTTGCATCATCTTCTTTATTTGTGCCATATTGTTCGAGTCGCTAAAACAGCCCTTTGTCATTCTGTCGATTATACCCTTGTCCTTTGTGGGTGCGTTTCTCACCTTCTACCTGTTTGATATAAGCTTTGACCAGGGAGGCTATGCAGCCTTTGTGCTGCTGGCCGGATTAACGGTAAATGCCGCACTGTACATTATAAACGAATACAACAACCTAAAACCCATACACGGAACGGGTCTGCAAACCTACCTGCGGGCTTTTCACCACAAAATTGTACCCATATTCCTAACCCTTAGTTCTACCATATTGGGGCTGGTGCCCTTTTTGCTGGGTGGCAGCAGCGAACCATTTTGGTATTCGTTTGCCGCAGGCTCCATCGGCGGATTGGTGATGAGCTTTGTGGGTTTATTGTTGTTTTTGCCTGTCTATTTTTTGAGGAGGAAATGATTACGAAGTCCAATTTCATCAACATTCGGACAATGCCAATATAGTTAGTTTGCATTTCCTACAAGTCTCTAGAAATAACCCTTTAACAACAGAATACTCATGTCTAAATTATCATGTAACACACACACCAAACCAACAATGTTTCTACCTACTCTTCTTATATCCGCCTCCATAATTGCAGGCTGCATAGGCAACAATGCAGATAAAAAAAACCACAACAATGAAAAGACCGCATATAGCAACTCACAAACGGATTCAATTGCTATCTCTGTTAAATTACCTCCTAAAAAAGGATGCGGATTTAATATTAGCGACCAATACTACAACCACCAAGCTGTTGATTTTACAAATGAAACAGATAAGGATACAGTAATAACAAGAAAAATTCCTTACCTAATACAAGCACCCATTTTGTCCTATGGGATGATTTATGAGACAGATTCAACAAGAGACTATTTGCATCATGACTACATTCTTAATGAAAATACCGAAAAACTCGAATTCACATACAAAGATGGGGATGTTTCCCTGGTGAATGAAAGTAACGTAATCATCGCAGATGAACTCTTTGGCCATTACTACAAAAATTGGTTCCATTTTTTCAGAAGGCAGAAGCCATTCGAAATCACCACAAATTACCTTGATAGTGTTTACAACCAATTCAAAGTCCAATATCAACAAGAAAAGCAACCTCAGCTGGTAAGATTAAACAAGCTGTACTACATCGAAAGTCTGCAAAAGATAGCTCCTTACCACAAAAGGGTTGAAACCTTTGTAACCCGCAGCAACCATAAGGATTACATACTGAACAGCACCGGGTCCATTTTTAAATCTTACTTAAAAACACGTATCAACCACATCTCATTTGATACTATCAATAAAACACACTACAACTTCGAAACAATGCAACTGTTCGCCATTGGCATGTATCAGCTGTTTAAAGACGCCGAGAATACCATTACCCCGCAGAAGTACCCTGCTGCAAGAGAATGGCTTACTACAACCGATTTCTATGCAAAAAACAAGGAATTGGTCGACCAAACAATATACCCAAAAGAAAAAAAGGAGTTTACAACAATGCTAAGCAACTTGATTGTTCTGGACAAAGATTTGTCAAAAAGCAAGTTTAGCAAGGTTGTTCAGGCTAATCCCTCGGAGTACTATCTTCTGGATCTCTGGGCCACTTGGTGTCGACCTTGTTTGGAAGGTATGCAGCTTATACATGAAATGGAAACCCCCAACAATGTAAAAGTAATTAACCTGGGTACCGACAAACGAAAGAATACACCGACCTGGCAAAAACGTGCAAAAAACCACAAGATTAGCTATCTAATCGACTTAAACATTGCAGAAAACAGAGAGTTCCTAAAATACATTGAGCTAAAGTCCATTCCCCGGTACATTCTTATTGACAACAACATGAACCTAATTGACGAAGCCTTTTTCCGCCCAACCAACCCGGACTTTTTAAAGACGCTCAATAATATTCAATCTTTTTACAAAATATAGATATCATTCCCAAAAACCATCATCTTGCTCTGGGATAGATTCAGCGTAAACTAACAAAACCAAACCCCGAAGGGGTGGCATAGAACATCAAAAACAACTGGCGGAAATCAATGCCTATTTCGCCCCTTCTGGGCTACCATCTGCACGTCCGGCAATTTACTACAATAATGTCGCCCCTTCGGGACTCCCCTTGATTGAAGGATCGATAGTTGGTAGTAGTGAAAAACCAAGACAAGAACCCACAACAACTACATCACCACCAAAAATGCAAAAACGCCTAAAGAAAAAGGAACCCCGAAGGGGTGATATTTTTGTAGCAAATCAGAACCATGACAAAACCAAACCCCGAAGGGGTGGCATAGAACATCAAAAACAACTGGCGGTAATCAATGCCTATTTCGCCCCTTCAGGGCTACCATCTGCACGTCCGGCAATTTACTACAATAATGTCGTCCCTTCAGGACTCCCCTTGATTGAAGGATCGATAATTGGCAGTAGTGAAAAACCAAGACAAGAACCCACAACAACTACATCACCACCAAAAATGCAAAGACGCCTAAAGAAAAAGGAACCCCGAAGGGGTGATATTTTTGTAGCAAA
>JAWOEH010000062.1:0-3840 GCA_046482855.1 Bacteroidales bacterium
ACGCAGCATGCTCTCTATTTAAAATGGAGTTGAGAAAATTTCCGTTTGTTTTTTCCCATATAGTGCCAAACGATGGAATGAGGATATATGAGTCTCCGAAAATAGCTTTCGGGGGCTTTTTTTATGGACTGGTGTTTTCTTTCCAGGTTCATTTTCTCCTTCCGATAGGCTCGGTGTGCTTTTCTAATTGCCGCCGCATTATGAAACTGGCCTTTAAGTAAATAGATAAAATAGGCGATGTAGTCGAGTACTCGGCGGCGCAGCATGATTTTCTTACGGGCATGAAGAGGTAGATTCTTATAAAGCAGGAAGAGGTTGTTGCGAAAGTTTAAAAAGAGTTTGAAAGGACTCTCGTTGGGCAGGGTGCCACCGCCAACATGGTATACTACCGATTCGGGAATTACCTGGATGGCTTTCCCCAAATGATGAATTCGCCAGCACAGGTCTATCTCCTCCATGTGAGCGAAGAATGCTTCGTCAAAACCGCCCAACTGATGAAAAATATTGCTTCGAATGGCCAGGCATGCTCCAGTAGCCCACATAATGTTTACTCTTTCGTTGTATTGTCCTTCGTCCTTTTCAACGGTATCCATAATTCGTCCCCGGCAAAAGGGGAATCCGTATTTGTCAATAAAGCCACCGCATGCACCTGCATATTCGAAGTGGTCAGGCCGGGCAAAAGCCTTTATTTTGGGCATGCAGGCAGCCAGTTCGGGAGTGTCGTCCAAGGCTTTTGTAAGAGGAGAAAGCCACTGATCCGATACTTCAATATCGGAATTTAAGAGCACATAATACGTTGCCTCAATTTGCGATAATGCTTTGTTATAGCCGCCTGCGAATCCGTAGTTTTTGTCGAGCTGTATATACCGTAAATCCGGGTAGTGCGTTTGCAGAAACATGTGGGAATCATCTTCCGAGGCATTGTCGGCAACGATAATTTCTGCATTATCTGTATGTTTTAGTAACGCAGGCAGGAATTTTTCCAGGAATTTGCGTCCGTTCCAATTGAGGATAACAACAGCGGTTTTGGGCATAATCGAAAATTTGGCCTAAAGATACACAAATCCTCTGTACATCTGTTTATTGGCCTGTTTCTCCCAAATATTTCATTAGTATGGCTATTAATTTGTTGATTTTTAAGGGTTTTGAGATAAAGTCGGTGCAGCCGTGTTTTAAGGCTTTGGTTTTGTCATTGGCAAATGCATGCGCAGTTTGTGCAATGATGGGAGCGTGGGGTAAGAATTTTCGGATGCGACTTGTGGCAGTGAGTCCATCCAGCTCGGGCAATTGAATATCCATGAGTATCAAGTGCGGTTGATGTTGAGCCGCCAGCTCAATGGCCTGATATCCATCTCTGGCCTTCAGGAGTATGGCATTGGTTTTTGTCAGGGTGGCTGTTATCAGTTCCATACTCGTAGGATCATCTTCTACAATCAGGATGGTTTTACCTTGCCAATCGGGTGTACTTGTAGTAGGTATAGTTTCGTTGGTTGTCCAGGCGCTGGCCGGATGCCAGGGGATTGTAAAGGAAAAGGTAGATCCCTCTCCGAGCTCTGAACTCACTTTAATGGTGCCTCCCAGGAGGGTTACCAACCCCTTACAAATTGCGAGACCCAAACCTGTTCCTCCGTGCTCCCGGGTATAGGAGTTGTCGGCCTGCCGGAAGCGTTCAAAGATAAGCTTTTGTTGTTCGGCAGGAATCCCAATGCCGGTATCCCGCACATAGAATACTAGCTCGCTATTACCACGGGGCTTATAACCAACCTGAATAACCCCTTCCCGGGTGTATTTTATGGCATTGTGTATAAGGTTGCTAAGGATCTGTTGTAGCTTATAAGTGTCGGACATGATGATGTCTTCGCCCTGCTTTAATCCATAATCTACCAATAGATGAAGCTCTTTTCCCTCGGTCTCCTTCTTAAAATAGACATACATATCGTCCATTAAAGTGTTGAGTGAGAAGCTTTGAATATTTGGTTTGACCTGTTGCGATTCAATTTTTGAGATGTCAATAATGTCCTGAATGATGCGCAACAAGTGCTTCCCTCTACTGTTAATTATGCCTACATATTCGCGTATTTTTTCTTCGGTAAGGTCAGGCAGTTGTAAAAGCTGAGCAAATCCTAAGATCCCATTCATGGGGGTGCGTATTTCATGCGACATATTTGCCAAAAAGGCTGATTTTAGCTTGTCGGCCTCTTCTGCTTTGTTCTTTGCAGTAACCAGTTCCTCTTCCATTTTTTTTCTGCTGGAGATATCTTCCTCAATCAGAATAATGTTCTGTATCTGTTGATTTTCATCCAACACTGGCGAGATACTCAGATCTACCCAAAAAGCGGTTCCTTCTTTTCGCTGGTCCAAAACCTCTCCTCGCCACTCCCTCCCTTGCGTAATGGCTTGTTTTATCGCGTCATATTGATGGCGTTCCAGGATGGAGGCTTTTAATACGTTGGGTTTCTTCCCAACCGATTCGGAAAACCGATAACCTGTTATTTGTTCATACTTAGGGTTCACGTATTCAATGCGTCCCACTTTGTTGGTAACAATGATAGCTGTGGGGCTCTGTTCAATGGCTCGCTGCAGTTTCCGAACTTGTTCCCACGCCTTGTACTGATGGGACAAGTCGATGATAGAACTGATGAATTCATTGGTTTCGGGTAATATACTTATTTGTAAGAAGGCGTTTTTAAGTCCATTTCTTTTGGTTCGAATACGCACCCCTCGGGAAAATAGTTGATTTTTTGAACTGCGCAATGATTGTTTTACGTTGTTCTGAATCTCTTCATGCACTTCAACAGGGAAAAAATCGGTCCAGGTCATCTGATTAAGAATTTCTTCGCGCGTGTAGCCGGTTATCTCGATGAACTTATCGTTAACCATTAAGAATTTTTGTTTTTGACTAAAAATGGCCATGCCTGAGCCGGCAGCATGAAATACCTGGCTGTAACGAAGCTCATTTTCCCTGATTTTCTGACGGTTCTCAACTTCCTGCGATACATCGCGAAAAGTGATAAGTTTGGCAGGTTTTTGTTTAAATAAAATCTTACTGCTGCTTATTTCCAATAATTTTTGGGAGCCTTTGAAAGTTGTAAGAGGAGTTCTTTGCGCTTCGGCAGAGAAGTTGGTGGTCTTTTTAATCAGGTTATTGTAGCTTCGCATATGACTTTCGCTCCTTGGGAATATTTTGTTCAAGGGGCTTTGTAACAGTGTTTCCATTGATTCCACTTCAAGAATCTGACAGGCGGCAGCGTTGGAAAAGACTATTTTCTTATTCTGTTGTACCATGATACCATAGTCAATTTGGTCTACCAGTGTTTTGTACATGGCTTCACTTTCCTCCAATTCCTTATAAAGATCTTGAATGGCCATGTTTTTCTTTTTCAGCTTCAATGCATATCGTTTTCGGCTGTCAATTTTTAAAATAAACCCTTCAAGATGGCTCAGTTTCCCTTGCTCAAAAACGCCGGTCCCATACTCTTCTACCCACACCCAGCTGCCATTGGTATGTTTCAACCGGTAAAGCAGGTAGAAAGGTTTATTTTGACTCACCGCTTGGTTGATGGTTTCGGTTATGTGCATGTCCGAGGGATGTATCAATTCCTTGAAGGTTTTTTCTTGTTTCAGAAAAGCTGTATTAGGTACCCCGGTAATCTCCTCAATCTTTTCATTCATATGCAGCATGGTAAAATGTTTGTCGTGCAGACATAAGTATACCACGCCTGGCAGATTTTTGTCGAGGATTGTAAATTGTTCCTGAAGCTTATCTATCTCTCTTTGTTGTTTGTTTATTCTTGCCGAGAGGTGTTGGTTATGCTGTATGAGATCTTGTAGGGTATTTTC
>JAWOEH010000091.1:0-12572 GCA_046482855.1 Bacteroidales bacterium
CGTTGCACGAACGAATCTTTACGATTGATACTCATACCGATACACCTTTGAACTTTCTTGATGAATCCTTCGATATTGGCAAGCAGAATGACCACGAAACCACCCGCTCGCGAGTAGATTTTCCGCGCATGAAACAAGGGGGATTAGATGCGGCTTTCTTTGCCGTTTTCCTGGGACAAGGGCCTGTTACCTCCGAAGGCTTTGAGAAGGCATATGAAAGATCAAGAACCATTTTCGACGGAATTTATGACGCATTGGAAACCTACCCCGAACAAGCAGAATTAGCCATTACCCCCAAAGAAGGGTATGCGCTTGAAAAAGAAGACAAACGCGCTGTCTATATTGGCTTGGAAAATGGTTATCCCATAGGCACCAATATAAATCGTGTAGATACTTTTTACCATTTGGGTGCTCGTTATATTACGCTTTGTCATACTCGAAACAATCAGATTTGCGACTCCTCAACCGATCCCGATGGGGCCGAACATGAAGGAGTTAGCCCTTTTGGCAAACAAGTGATAAAACGAATGAATGCCCTGGGTATGTTGATTGATGTTTCCCATATATCGGATGCTGCTTTTTATGATGTCCTTGAACAATCTTCGGCGCCAGTTATGGCATCTCACAGCTGCGCCCGTGCAGTTTGTGACAATCCCAGAAATCTTTCCGACTCCATGCTTCTGGCATTAAAAGAAAATAAAGGGGTTATCCAAATCTGCATCTTAAGTGATTACTTAAAAACACCTCCCCCTAACCCTGCACGCGATAGTGCTTTCCAAGTTGTTCGTGAAGAGTTTAACAATTTTCAGGATCTTTCCCCGGAAGAACGCAAACGTGCACGAAGAGCCTGGCGCAAAACAGATAGAGCATACCCTAAGGAGTTGGCAACCGTTGCCGATATTGTTGATCATATTGATCACGTTGTACAAACCATTGGTATCGACTATGTAGGTATTGGTACCGATTTTGACGGTGGTGGGGGCGTTGAAGGCTGCAAAGATGTGAGCGAAATGGAAAATATAACTCGTGAACTGGTAAACAGAGGATATTCCGACCAGGCAATAGAAAAAATATGGAGTGGGAACTTTATGCGTGTGTTTAAAGAGGCTGAAAAGAAAAGAGATGCTTAATGGTACGCCAAAATCCCCAAGGGTGCAGTTTATAAACTTGTGCAGCTCCATGCATTCATAACTGTAAATCACTCGTTTATAAGTAATCGATTCAGTCTTTTAAAAGGAGCCTTTCCGAGCGCTGTCCATGGCCTGTAAATAACGCTTAAGTTATCTTATTTGCTTCTACAAAAGGCCTTCGTTTATTCAAATCCTAACTTTATCCAGAAGGCACAAAGTTAGGATTTGAACATTTATAGCAATAACAGAGCAGAGAAATCGGTGAAATCGGAGTCTGAGAATAATACATACAAGGGCAAATGTGAGATCTCAATAGGAAATTTACGGTGCGAACCAACTTTAGACTATGGTTTATATTTTATGGTTAGAGATACGTTTTGTTTCTGTATTTTTAGCGCTTTATTGATAACGAAGTGCTAGCGAATTGCGACGCAGAGGTAACTGACATAAAACTGGCGGCATCCTCATATATGCTTTTTTGAAAACGGAGGCCTTATAGACTGCTTTTCCTGAAATAAAATCAGTCAATGCAATTAAAGAAACCCCAACGACATTAAGAGAGCGCATTATGAAAGTTAAACTTAATCCAACCTCCTAAAAGGAGACTTTATTTCCGCTCCCTTCTTGTGATTGTTGTATGCTACTAAAATTAACAGGATAAAGAATAGTACTTGAGCTTGTATAATTATTCAGAACCTTAAACTCATTTAGCAATTTCGACATTCTTTGATTTAATGAGTCATTTAGAAGTGGTTCTGTCACTAGGCTTTCCTTAATCTTAAATAACCTGCCTTCCGAATAAAACAACTCCTCATATAGCATTTCATTAATGCTGCGGTCTACCCGCATAAAAGGGATAAAACGATTGCACCGGAAATGTCCGGCCGTATCCAAAGGCGCTCCCAGCCAGTGGGTATATTTTGGAGCTTTCATGGTATAGCCCCGGGCCAGCAAATTTACCAACGAAGGTGTAATATCGGCAGTTGATGAAACAGCCGGAAACTTTTTTCGAACCTTTAGCAATGGCGAATATATGAGTAAAGGAACTTTATATTTTTCAATTGCCGAATAATCTCCCAGGTAAAGATTATGATCTCCACAAATAACAAAAATGGTATTGCTAAATGCATCTTGCTTTTTCAATGTTCCAAAGAAATCGCGGATACAATTATCGGTATAAAGCATAGTTGCAAATGCCATTTCCCGCTTCCCAATTAGTTTTTCTTGCGCTGCAGTAAGTTCCATTGTTTCCAGATGCTCATATAGCTTTTTCCTCCAAAAATCCGAATTTGGCGGGTTAAACGGATTGTGCATACTGAGAGTTAAATAAATATCAAGAAAAGGACTTTGATTTAGCGAATCCTTCACTTCCAATGCCTGGCTAAATAGTTCCGAATCGGGGTATCCCCATGAAAAACCTTTACTTGAAGGCGCAATCCGCTTACACTTTTCATTAAATTTCTTCTCATTCAAAATATAGGATACATCAATATACGACAGAAAATTATCCATGCGATCAAAACCAGACCACCCCCCATAGAAAAATCTACTTTTGTAATCATAATGCTTCAAGAAACCAGTTAACGACAGAATATTGGGGTAAGGTTGCGTTTCAATTACCGACATAAATCCCTTTTGTCCGTATGGAGCTGAAGCCAATAGCGACGGCAACACCTGGAAGGTTCGCTCCGAGGTAGAAACAAAATTTTGCCAAAACAATCCATTAGCAGCAAGAGAATCGAGAAATGGAGTAAAGCTGCCAAAAGACGCATCATTACCAGAAAATCGGCGCGACAGACTCTCAACGACAATAATTACAATGTTCGGTTTTCGATCTTCCAAGGCAAAAAAAGGTCCCAACACATTACTGGTGTCCCGTTGTTTTACAAAGGGGTATTTTTCCGAATAAAATTGCGATGATGGCAGCATATGCTGATAGATGCGTGTTGCATCTTTTATATCAGATATACTTTTTGCATTAAAATTCTTTTTATAATGGACCAAAGATTTGATTAAATACGATGCTTTATTAATCTCTTGGTAATAAGGCTTATTATTTTTAAATCCTGCAATATTGGGGGTAATGCTGTTACAAACCAGAGGAAACGCAAGTATCAATAGCCCAAAAACCATGCTGAATTTGTTCCACCTATTGGAAAGCGTAAGCATTAACCGAGGAATAAAAACAATGGAAAGCACCACAATTACCCCCTTGGTTATCAATAACAAATTAGGCGCAACTGAGGATTTGATTATAAAAATGGCTTCGCTAAAAGAATAAATCAAAACCGATTGGTTTAAAGGAATTTTGGATATGTGGTAATACTCAGAAACAGCCCAGGAAAGCAACCCTACAGGAACCACCACCAAATACAGTAGCAGTTTACGACGCTTCGGAAATAAATGCAGGATAAAAACCGTGGGTACCAAACTTGCAATGGCAATAATTGAAGCAAATACCAAATCGTACCGAATCCCCAACAAATAGTGTTCAATAGAGGAATAAGCAAAGCCTCCATCAACCGTGAATAGCTCCAGAAGCCTCACAAGCACAAATATTGCCCAAATCGTCCAGCCAATGATGCCTGCAAAACAACCGAAACGAATAATTTTAAATAAATGGGGTAATTTCTTTTGAAGATATAATAACATAGTAAAACAGTTAAGGGAAACAAATATACCAAAATTGTGCTGTGAGATACTGTATAACTTGTACAATTAAACTTTTGGTATGGAAGGGTAGTTTGTGGCCTTAACCAGCGTGTAATCTATTTATGCCTTAGCACCATGATACAAAAAAATGCGCTCATTAACGCCAATTAACATTTAATACGATTTTTTTCGTAATTAACTGTTGACTTTCTGATCTTCTCGACTTACCTTTACTACGAAAGTTATCGTATATTTAAATCCAACAAATGAAACCTCACATTACCGAAGCCGAATTGCAGGTGTTAAAAATACTGTGGGAACAAGGCCCCAGTCATGTGAAATCGGTGCATGAACGTTTAAATAGGAAAAAACATACCGGATACACAACTACCCTGAAGATTATGCAAATTATGGCTCATAAAGCATTGCTTTCTGTAGACAAATCGGCAAGGCAACATGTATATACGCCAATTCTGGAACAACAAGAAGTACAAAAAAGCAGGCTATCCCGATTTTTGGAAAACACCTTTGGAGGCTCAGCTTCGTCGTTGGTCATGCAACTGTTGTCACATGAAGATCTTACCGAAAAAGAGTTACAGGAAATAAAAGCTTGCATAAATACCCTGGAGAATGATGATATGGGCAAATAACATATTGGCGTATAGTCAGGATGACTTGGTGACAAAGCTTACAGAAGCTTGTTTTCAAACAGCCCTTGAAGGACTGCTCATTTGGGGCATTGCTGCCCTTATCTATCAGTTGATACCGCATGTTTACAGCCGGTTAAGGTATGTTTTACTGGTTGCAACAATGCTTGCACTTCCTGCCGTATTAGTCCTGCATATTGCCGAGGCTGAAGCAGTTGTATCCCCAAAAGCCACAATAAACAGGACTGACAGCACTCAGGAACTTTCCGTATCTACAGCCCAGGCAGAACCATACGCGACTCATTATACCCGCATAAAAGTATGGACAAACGAGGCGGCGCAAAAATATGCACCTTTCTTTTTGTTTCTATGGATTCTTGGCTTGCTCTTCTTTACCTTACGCATCATTTGGCAAACCCATGAGCTTAAGTATGTACGCAAACATGCGCAACCTGTAAAAGAAGCAAGAATCCTCCAACTGGTAGCAACGTGTAAAGCAAAACTAGCCATAATCCGAAAAGTGTCTGTTTATAGCTCTGATAAAGTGCTTATCCCTTTTGCCAGCGGCGTTATCCGACCGGTTATTATGTTGCCGGTAAGTATTATTACACAAATTCCACAGGAACAGCTTGAAACCATAATTTTGCACGAACTGGCACACATTAAACGATACGATTTTCTGGTTCAGCTTCTCCAGCGCGTGGTGGAAGCGCTATTCTTTTTTCATCCCTTAGTTTGGTGGTGTTCAGCTCGCCTGCACGATGAACGCGAATGTATTTGCGACGATATTGTTCTTAAGCATACACCTAATAAAGCGGACTATGCACGAGCTCTGCTAAGTGCAAATAAACATGCACAAAGGATTCCTAAAATGGCCATAGCCCTGACGAACAGAAAAACCAATACTATATCTTACCGAATAAAACGTATGATTATGAAACCTAATTCTTACCCCAAGAGAATGCAATGGTTAGTACCAATTATTATGTTGGCTTTTGTTTTATTGACCCTTGCATTTACGCATCGCCATATTGCCTCTGCTGAGACAACAACCAATGATGCGCATTCTCGTCTGATTGATCATCCTGCTCAAGCAGCTCTTTTATCTGAAAACGAAAAAGGTACAATAGCTAGCGATACGTTAAAAAAGAAGAAAAAAGACAACAAAAGTTCTATTTTTTATAATCAGTTAGTTACAACCACTAAATCGATAGATGAAGATAAAAACTACAAAATTCAGCTTCAAAAGGGCGAAGTAAAAGGCTTGTGGCTGAATGACAAAGAGATTCCTGCAAGTGAATACCACAAACATCAGGAGGTGATTGATGAATCAAAAGAGGATTTGATGAAAACTGAGGAGTCCATTAGTGATATAATGGGTGATTTAAAAGAGATGCACCTGGAAACTATCTTTGAAGGACTTGCTACAAGTCTGGAAGCATTGGCTGTAATCGACTGGGAAGGAATAAGCGAGCTCGTTGGTGAGTCGGTAGAGGAAGTAGATATGGATGCGATTGAACAAGATGTATATGATGCTCTGGATGAAGCCGATTCAGCAGAAGTTCAACAAGAGCTGGCCAGAACCTTCCGTATTCTTGATAGTATAGATACTAAAAGCGAGGTAAATCGGGCTTTTTCGGAAATCGATAGAGAAGAAATTCGTAATGAAATAAGAGAGGGTATGCGGGAGGCCCGAATGGAAATGCACAAGGAAATGTCGCGTGAATGGGATACTGAACAATTACGTGAACAAATGCAACACATTCGTGAGCAGATGCATACTGCCGATCCTGAAGATATACGCCGCGAGATGCGCAAAATTCAGGAACAGATGCACCAAATGCACGCCGAATTACGCAAAGAAGCATATGAAAGCAGAAACAGCAGACAAAACAATGTGAGTCCGGAAGAAAAACTAAAACAGATGGAAAAAGAACTCGAAACTCTGGAAAACATGCAAAAATAATAACACACATTGCGGAAACAATAAAGCGGGAGGTTCTGTAAACCTCCCGCTTTATTGTTATCCTATGTCAACTACCTGTTACGCTTGCTGAAAAGCAAAACACGATTTTGTGCAAATGCCACAGCCTGTGCACTTCTCTTCATTTATCTCCGGAGCCGAAAAAGGAGAACTTTGTGTAATTGCGCCCACCGGGCAAATCGAAACGCTTGGACAGGGATGGTTCTGTGGACACATCTGAGTATTAACAACAATTTTACCTTTCATGATCCTTCTTACTTTTTGGATTAGTTTTAAAAACGAGTGCAAAGATAATCATATTTTTATATATAGATACATATATTTATATTTCTTTTTCCAATTGATGTAACAACTTCCCGGCGCGGTTTTTATATTCGGCCTGCCTGGCTTAAACGGCAAAACAACCAGAGAGATACAAATTTACGGCGGATTAAACCACTAATATGCCAGAAGACATACCTGTTACGGCGGAGCAAACAACAGTTATATCAGAGTAAAGCAAAGTTACGGCAGAATAATAAGGGCAGAGGCGGGGCTCAATAGTCCCCTGTCCTTAAAATCCAGCTAATTTTTTAAACCAAGCGAAAAGAAACAATGAATTTATAAATCGCTCAATTTAGCTAAAAATAAACTTCTCAAATGCGAAACAACCCTGTCTGTCAGGCAGGCCTCAGACGAGATCAACGAATAAACAGCAAAAAAGACAAAGAGAGTGGGACATTAGGCGATTATGGAGTAAAATCAGTCCATACAGCCAAATGAGCCTGGGGGGATCCCTTTAGAGCATGTCCCGATTTTCGGGAGGGAGTGTGGAGGGATTGATTTAGTAGTAATTGTTGATCACGCCTGGGTTGAGGTTGAGTTGAAGGCTAAGTTTGGTACATCATTTAGGTTGTTAGCTAAAAATAAACAACTCAACGAATAAACAGCAAAAGAAACTAGGAGAATTACCATTTATTGCATATGGCTAGATATGTCAGAATAAAAAACGGGCAGCAAGATAATTTCATATATCACGATCCAATTTCTTTACTTAGCTTTTTTAGCAGCTTACTTGCTCTGTTTTTGTATCCCGGGCTACCGGTATTATAACGTGACTCAATCAAAACCATTAATTCCGGTTTTAAATCGGGTTCAATAGTGGAAATTTGATACATCAGCTGCATAGCATAAATTTTTGCAGCCACACGCTCTCTTTTGCTTAGTAACACCTCCATACTATATTCGTATAGGAAGCCAAGTTCCTCCTCCACCAACGGATACAGCGTTAATTGCTTCAAAATGTGCCGTTTTAGTGCATCATTCTGTGCAGCAGGTAAGATTTGGATAAGCTTATTTAAATAAGGGATAAGTAAGGCGGGATGCTGCGCTGCGACCTTTTCCATCACCCAGGCTGCGCGACCAGCTATGCGGCCTTCTTCAGGAGTCACTAATTGCATAAGGGCAGCAAATTTCTCTTCATCATGGCCAATAAACCCGACAACCAATTGGGTATTGTGCAGCGATAAATCTGCATTCAGCTGTGCTTTAATAGAGTGGCTGGTTGTTTCCATGCAAAAATATTTTCGTGTGAAGATACCTTTATTTTTGCTTTTTTTGCAAGATCCTTGCCTCAGTAAATGCCTTATCTTTGTACACACGAAACAATAATCCGAAACATTGTAGGTTTAAATTAGCATGGTAAAAAAGCATAAAAAACTCCTTAAAATACTCATTCGTCTGAGCCTCCTTTTCGCTTTTGTTTTTTTGTTAGGTGTTGGAGCTATTCTGTTATGGGTAAAAAAAGGACATTACGGGTATTTGCCGTCTCAAGTCCAATTGGGAAAGATCCAGAATAGCCAGGCCTCGGAAATATATTCGCGCGACAGCGTTTTATTGGGACGTTATTACTTGGAAAACAGGGTAAATATGGACTATACCTCTTTACCACCTCACCTGATTCAGGGCCTTTTGGCCACCGAGGACGTGCGTTTTTATGAACATAATGGGATTGATGTCATGAGTCTTTTCCGTGTTTTATTTCGTACTGTTTTAGCCGGTAACGAAGGGGCAGGAGGAGGGAGCACCATCACACAACAATTGGCAAAGAATCTTTATCCAAGACAACAAACTCACTCTTTTCATATCATTGGAGCCAAGGTGCGGGAGATGATCATTGCCAGGCGTTTGGAAAAACAGTACACCAAAGAGGAAATCTTGCAATTATACCTCAATACCGTGCCATTTGGACGCAATACCTTTGGCATCAAAGCAGCAGCAAAGCTCTATTTCAACAAGCTCCCTTCACAACTTACGCTTAATCAATCGGCTACACTGATTGGGATGTTAAAGGGGAATGCTTTATACGACCCGGTTAATCATCCGGAAAGATCACAAGGCAGACGCAATACGGTGCTCAAGCAGATGGAAAACTACGGGTATCTGGATGGCCGGACATGCGACAGTCTGCAGGCCATTCCACTGGTTACCGAGTTCACGCCGCTGGATCACACGAATGGCATTGCCCCTTATTTTCGCGAAATGTTGCGCCCCCATCTGGAACAATGGTGCAGGGAACATACAGCACCCGATGGAACTCCTTACAACCTTTATACCGATGGCCTCAAAATTTACACAACACTGGATGCCTCTCTGCAACAACTTGCCAAAGAAGCTTTTGATACCCAACTAAAGCGCGTGCAACACACCTTCCTGAATGAATGGGAGCAACGTAACACCTCAAAAACAAAGAATCGCCTTATTGCCCGGCAACTCCGGCAACTGAAGCTGCAAAATGCGCCCGACAGTATTTTGCACACAAAAAAGCGCATGCAGGTATATACCCCTGATGGGGTACAGGAAAGAGAATTTTCTGTAATCGACTCCCTGGCTCACTATTTGTCCATCTTGCATGGTGGGTTTTTAGCTCTTTCGCCACATAATGGCGATATACTGGCATGGATTGGCGGTATTGATGCCCGTTTTTTCAAGTACGACCATGTGCTTTCCAAGCGGCAGGCAGGATCTGTCTTTAAACCACTCGTGTTTCTTGAGGCACTGGAAAAAGGAATGGAGCCCTGTGATTTAATAAGCAATGATTCTGTGGCTTATCAAAGCTATGACAATTGGACGCCTCAGAATGCCAATAAAGAATATGGAGGTTATTATACAGTAAAAGGCGGACTAGTACATTCGGTAAACACAATTGCAGTAAAATTACTTATGGAAACCGGGATCGGCCCGTTGATTCAAACAGCCCATCAAGTAGGTATTCAAACGCCACTGGACACGGTACCCTCCTTAGCGCTAGGCGTGAGTTCGCTTTCTCTGCATGAACTCGTTACTACCTATGCCACCTTTGCCGGCAAAGGAAAAAGAGTAGAGCCACATAGCCTGCTGGCCATTGCCGATATTCATAATACTGTACTTGAACACTTTGTCCAGCAACCACCCAAACAGACGGATCTTTCCGAAAAGAGCTTTGAAAAACTCACCTATATGCTCGAAAAGGCAGTGGAAGAGGGAACAGGACAGGGTATTCATACTCGTTTTGGAGTAAAAAGTGCCATTGCTGGTAAAACCGGTACTACACAAAATCATGCCGATGGCTGGTTCATTGGCTATTCACAAAATCTGGTTTTTGGTGCCTGGGTAGGCGCCGAAAATCCTGCTGTGCACTTCTTATCCTTGAGTCAAGGGCAGGGGGCTGCTACGGCACTGCCCATTGTAGGCGCATTCCTAAAAAAGGCAGAACAGAACGAGGCCACTAAATCCTATATTAAAACTTCCTTTACTTACCAAATTGATACTTCGGAATATGCATGTCCGTATTTCAGGGAGGAAGCTCCGGGTATTATTGAGCGTATCTTCGGTAAACCCTTGTTAAAAAAGAACAGAAGCGAAGATCAAGAAGAACAAAAGGAGGAAAAAGAAGGTTTTTTCAAACGTTTATTCGGACGAAAAGATAAAAAAGAGAATAAGAATCCTTAGCAGCAGAGTAGTGAACATTGGTTTGTTCTGAGTGTTATAGAAGTAAATTACTATTTAATTACTTAAATACAAACATACAACAAGCCAATGAAAAGAGGAACGCAATTAGGTATCGCATTGGTTTTGTTATTATTAACTACAAGTGCGATGACACAAAATAAACAAGAAGAAGAGATTATTCTAGGAGGAGGTTGCTTCTGGTGTATTGAAGCAGTATTTCAGAATATCGAGGGTGTTCAGGAAGTTGTTTCGGGCTATGCCGGCGGTGATATTGCTAATCCAACATACCGCGAGGTTTCATCAGGAAGAACCAACCACGCCGAAGTGTGCAAAGTTCGGTACAACCCAACAGAAATTGGGTTGGAAAAATTACTTGATGTTTTCTTTACCGTTCACAATCCCACAACCTTAAACAGACAAGGGGCCGATGTGGGCACCCAATACCGTTCAATAATCCTGTATGCAAATGATAGCCAGAAAGATGTGGCTCAAAAAACAATAAAAAAATGGGAGCAAAGCGCTTATTGGGGAGAACCCATAGTAACTGAGCTAGTACCGTTAAAAGCCTTTTATAAGGCAGAAATCACGCATCAGGATTACTTTAAAAACAATCCCAATGCAGCCTACTGCAGGTTCATGGTCAAACCCAAGATAGAAAAGATGCAGCAAGCGTTTCCCGACATCATCAACAAATAAGCCTAATTTACGTGGTAGCCGGTTTCTTGCAGTTCAACGGCCCTATAAACTTCGTAAGCCGCTTCATTAAGAGGGTAATCCCAACAACCGTAACGATGGAAAAGATGCCCCCCAAAGCCCGTTTTAAACCGATATAATCCATACATCGGATGTGCCGGCTCAGGTGCAGGAGCTACGCCAAACATATCATAGTAGGTACATCCGGCTTGTTTTCCGCGTTGCATAGCTTCCCATTGCAGGGCGTAAGTTGCCATCAGGTTGCGCTTATTTGTGGAGGAAGCACCAAATAAATAGGTAACACGGTTTTGTGAATAGGCCAAAAACATCCCGGCAAGAGGTTCGCCATCGTGCTCAGCTAATAATAACTCAACGTGACTTCCACGGACTTTTTCCGACGCGTTCAGAACTGCCGGAAAAACATCAAGGCCTTGCAGGTGAATGCCATTTCGGCGGGCTGTATCTTTATATAACTTCATCCATATTTGTAAATCGTTGCGCGTCGCATTTCTGATCTCAACTCCTTTGCGCTGCGACAATCGAATATTGTACCGGGTTTTGGACTTCATACCAGATAATAGATTCTCATTGGGTTCATCCAACGGAACAATTAATGTGTTGGAGGGCAATGCATCGGTGGGTGCTTTTCGCAGGTTTCCATATACATTGGAGAAATTCATCCGCATCTCCTGGATATAGGGATCCGGATTTCCCATCCAGGTACCCATCTCATCGTACCTGTTATCATCGTAAGCCCATGGTGTGGACCAGGGTAAATCGAAACGAATCATGCCACAGTGCTTATCCAGTTGTTCGCGGAGTACCTCAGCACATTCCTCAAGAAATATCCCTTCATCAATCGATGCGGGAAGATCCACAGGAAAATACGGAATGTAAGCCATGGCAAAATCAGGTGCCGGATGATGATAAATAATCAACATATCAGCTTCTTGCCGAAAATAGGCTTCATCATCAGCCATCTTCAGTGTAAAACCCTGAAGATGGCAACCTTGTTGCTTTTTTGCAAGTGCCCACAAAGGCGTTTGTTGAATGAAGGTAGAGTTTTTTATCTCTTGCGGATTCTTTTGGCGAATTTCAATATTCATCTGACCACGGATTTTAAAACCGCAAAAGTATATACTTGTTACAGCGAACCAAATTGGTGAAAAATTTTTTTCTTCAAATCTTAATAAAACGCAAAAAAACTATGATTTAGTAGTCTAAAAAGCGCCAAAACCCAAATGTCTTATAATTTATATTATGTTAAATAGAGCAATTACAATAAAGGGGAAACATAATGCTTCCCCTTTTCTATTTTTCTATGCTTATTTTAACTTTTTATCCATCTCCTGATACTTCTCTTCCATCTTCAAACGATAGTACAAAGTTTTCAGTGTGGTCATGATGCTACGCTCTTCAGGTTGCAACTCATGCGCCTTTTCAATATAAGGTAATGCTTCTTTAAACATCTTGTTTACTTCAGCACGAGCTTTTTGA
>JAWOEH010000144.1:0-6074 GCA_046482855.1 Bacteroidales bacterium
TTAGTGAATTATTGATGTTTTATCCCTATCTTTGCACTAAGAAGTAATGGAATATGAAAATTGTATTTGAGAAAGACCATTTGGAGCAGTTATATACTGAAGGAAAAGCAAAAGGTAAGAAATATCGCTACCCCAAAGGAGTAATTTCCAAATACAAGCAAACTATTGATAAATTAAGAGTTGCTAATAAAGTTGAAGACTTATTTCTATTTAAGAGTTTGAATTATGAAAAATTAATTGGCGACAAAAAAGGTTTGGAATCTGTTCGAGTCAATCAACAATACCGAATAGAATTTCGAAGTGCAGTTGAGGGCAAAGAGCCTGAAACAATTACTATTTGTTTAATTGTTGAACTAAATAATCATTACAAGTAAACTTTCAGAATTATGGCAACGCACAATACTATATTACCATTTGAAGCTACACATCCCGGGATATTGATTAAAGACGAATTGGCTGCAAGAGATGATTTGAATCAAAAAGAACTAGCTAAAGAATTAGGTGTTAAGGCCTCATTTTTAAATGAAATAATAAAAGGCAAAAGGCCTGTAACTGCAGATATTGCAGTTTTATTAGAAAAAGTTTTGGAAATCCCGGCAGATTATTGGATGAAATTTCAATCTCAATATGAAATTGATAAGGCTAGAATTAAAGAAAAAAATATTGCGAGACTTAAAAATATTGAGATCTGGAAGGTTATAAAAGAATATGTGCCCGTCAATTATTTTAAAAAGTTGGGGTACTTACAGGAAAATCTTACAGAAGACATCTTGACAATTAAAAGAATATTTGGTGTGGAAAGTGTTGATGATTTAATGTCTGTTTATGCAAGGAATAAATTTGCTTTTTATCGGAAATCTGAAGAACTTCAGGTTAATGAGAAAAATATGTTCGCATGGAGTTCCTTAGCTCTGTTTGAAGCAAAAAACCAAAGTGTCAATACCTTCAATTTCGAAAATATAGGCCAATTATGCGTCAGATTAAATAAAATATTCTATGAAAATGAAAACACAATAGAAAAGGTAAAATCCACTTTAAATCAATTTGGAATTAAATTAGTTTTAATCCAAAAAATAGAAAAAACTCCTGTTGATGGATTTTCTTTTTGGTCTGAGAATAATCCTGCAATCGCTTTAACTTTAAGGCATAGTAGAATTGATAATTTTGCCTTTACCTTAATGCATGAAATTGCTCATATTGATTTACATTTAAAGAATAATAAAGAAAAAAGCTTCCTGGATTTAACTGGAAGAGATAAAGTTGATAGTTTTGAAAAAGAAGCTGATGCTTTTGCACAAGAAAAATTAATCTCAAAGGAGTGCTGGAATGACATCGTCAGTAATTACCTTCCATTAAATGATGATAAAATTATTGATATAGGAGCGCAGTATAGTATTAATCCTGCAATATTACTTGGTCGTGTTTGTTTTGAGATGGATGATTATGCTTTTAAAACCTGCATTGATAAGAAATTAAATTAACTACAGGCAAGAAGCCATCATAAAGTTATACTATCCTCGATTTGTTGGACCAGACAATGACATTTCTTAGTTGCAATTAAGCCTGCATCATTTCTGCTCCTTTGGTGACTTATTACCTAAACACCACCCAGCCCCTGTCTTTCGAAATGGCATTAATGGCCTGCAGCAGCATCATGTATTCGCTCTGTACCTGGTGCACCTCCTCGGGCTGTGCCGCCTCATTCTGCATCTTCTTAATGCTGTCGGTCTTCTCCTTCATGGCCATTTCCAAAATCTTGCGCTTGTAGGCAATGATGGTTTCCGGCACCAGGCGCTTTAGTTTCATCTCCTCGGTTTCAATCAGAATGCCGCCTTTTTGGAAGATCTTACTAAGGGTATAGCCGGGGCTCAGCAAGTCGGCTGCCAAATGGCTGATGCCCTGTTGTGGATGGTTGACAAAATGCTTGGTTTCCGGAAATTCCCCTTTGTGAATGGCTTCCAGGTACTCCTCAAAAATCTGCTTGTAGATGAGGTTGCGAAATTCCAGATCGTCATTCAGGATCTCGGTAATGATGTATTCGGCTACGGACACCACCCGGGGCTCGTCGTATTTGTCCTCCTTGTACTCGTAAAGCTTCTGCTCGCCATAGTGGAGCAGTAGTCGTATGATCTCTTTTTCTTGTGGCTCGGAGTAAATCTCCTGCACAAATGCCGGCACACTGGGCAGTCCCTGTGGCGACTGTTCAGCCACGCGGTACCGCTCGCGCTTAAACTCCTGCTCGGCTTTGCGCTTTTTAATTTTGTTAACCTCGTTATGCAATACCTGTTCATCCATCTGCAGGATATCGCTGCACTGCTTGATGTAGATGGTACGCTGAATATTTTCGGGGATTACCGAGATGGAACGAACAATTTCGGTAACCATGCCGGCGCGTTTTACCGGATCGCTCTCGGCCTCCTCCTTTAGCAGCGAAGTTTTGAAGGTGATAAAGTCCCGTTCGTTCTCCTGCATATACTCCAGCAGCTCGGTGGCAGTATGTGCCTGGGCAAAGCTATCGGGATCTTCCCCCTCGGCTAAGAGTACTACCTTTACGTTCATGCCCTGCTCCAATACCAGGTCGATACCGCGCAACGAAGCTTTTACGCCTGCCGCATCACCGTCGTAGAGGATGGTCATGTTGGGCGTAAAGCGCTTGATTAATCGAATTTGCTCCACAGTAAGGGAGGTGCCCGAAGAGGCCACCACATTTTCGATACCTGCCTGATGCATCGATAGCACATCGGTGTATCCCTCTACCATAAAACACTTGTCGTTTTTGGTAATGGCGGTCTTTGCCTGGTAAACGCCATAGAGCGATTTGCTCTTGTGGTAAATATCCGACTCCGGCGAATTGAGGTATTTCGCCATTTTTTTGTCGCTGGTGAGGATGCGGCCCCCAAAGCCTATTACATTGCCCGAGAGGCTATGAATGGGAAACATCACGCGTCCCCGGAAGCGGTCGAAACGATTGTTCTCCTTGCGGATGGTGAGGCCTGTTTTTTCCAGGTACACCGATTTATAGCCTGCATCGATGGCTGCCCGTGTAAGGCCTTCGCGCTTATCGAGGCTGTAGCCCAGCTCAAATTTTTTGATGATGTCGTCGCGAAAGCCCCGCTCGTGAAAATAGCTAAGGCCAATGGCTTTCCCTTCGTCGGTTTCGAACAGGTTTTTTTGGAAATGCTCATTGGCAAACCGCGTAACAATCAGCAGACTATCGCGTTCGTTGCGTTGCTGAACCTCCTCGGCCGAGAGCTCTTTCTCTTCCACTTCAATATGGTACTTCTTAGCCAGGTACTTGAGCGCCTCCGGATAGCTCAGGTGCTCATGCTCCATGATGAAGTTCACGGCATTGCCCCCCTTGCCACAACCAAAGCATTTGTATATACCCTTTGAGGGCGATACCGTAAACGAGGGCGTTTTTTCGTTGTGAAATGGGCACAACCCCAGATAATTGACACCACGCCGCTTGAGGTTGACAAAATCGCCAACAACGTCAGTAATCTCTGCTACATCAATAATTCTGCCTATTGTTCCCGAGTCAATCATACCTATATTTTATTCCTGCGAATTTACAAAATTAATAAGGACTTGCATCGATTGAAAACTGGCAAGCTTTTCATTATCTTCGCAAGAGCCAATGGTTCTAAGTGTTGGCTTCTTTTTTTAAACGCAATATTCCAGAAGGATATGAAAGAGAAGAAAAAGCTTGTGGTTTTGTCGGGTGCCGGAATTAGTCAGGAGAGTGGTATACGTACATTTCGTGATATGGGCGGATTGTGGGAAGAGTATGATGTAATGGAGTTGGCCAGTCCGGAGGCGTGGGCACGACAACCTGAGCTGGTGTTGCGGTTTTATAACGAGCGCCGAAAACAGTTGCTGACGTGCCAGCCGAACAAGGCCCATTATGCCTTAAAAGAGCTGGAGGCCTATTTTGATGTGCAGATTGTTACCCAGAATGTGGATGATCTTCACGAACGGGCAGGTAGCAGTAAGGTGCTGCACCTGCATGGGGAACTCAGGAAAGCAAGAAGCACAGCCAACGAGGCATGGGTGTACCCCATTGAGGGGTGGGAGTTGAAGATAGGTGATACTTGTGAAAAGGGTTCTCAGTTACGGCCACATGTGGTTTGGTTTGGCGAGCCTGTGCCTTTTATCGAACAAGCCGCTGAGGAAGCCAGTCAGGCTGATATTTTTGTAGTGGTGGGAACGTCGCTCAATGTATATCCGGCTGCAGGGCTGGTGCAATATGTGCAACCGGGGGTGCCCATCTATTTGATCGATCCCGGAGAGGTGGCCATGCGTTTACCGGAAAACACAACCTTTATAAAAGCAAAAGCCGGGGATGGTGTGCCCCGGCTTTTACAAACCCTAATCAAACAAATTTTTAATGATTAACTAAAAACCGCTTAGTAAGTAGAATTTCGTCATCCTTAACCACAGATGCGAAGTATAGTCCACTATTGAATTCGGATACTGAGATCCGCGTGATTTCTCGTGTGTTGGAAAGATGAATTTTTCGCACTTGCTGGCCGATATTGTTATAAATAACTACATCGCAGGTACCGGGCATCTCTTTTATGTCGATGGCCAACTCGGTTTGTACCGGGTTGGGGTACAGGCTCATTTTTAGCTTTTCGTAGGAAGCGCGTGTGGGCTCCTGAGCCTGGTAATGAAACTGCGTGTGTACCGAATCCTGAGTTCCTGCTTTGTTGCTGAAAACGACTGTGTAGAGGACTTTTTCGGTGACAGCATTTGTGCCCGCCTGAAAATGAATCGCTGCTTCTTCGCTTCCTTTTGGTAGTAATGTTCGTTTTGCCTGCTTGTGCGAATTTGCTTTCCAGTAAATGTCAGAACGTTTTATACTCTTTGTTTCGGAGGCGCTTCGTTTAATGCTGATGGTAAGCTCCTCGTTGGTGTTGTTTTCAAAAGTCAACGTATGTTGAACCTCTTCGCCTACCGCTAGTCGGACGTTTTGCCGGCTATTGGTGATTTCCCTGTTTCCCTGCCAAATCGACACCTTTTGCGCTGTTGCCTGCAAAGTGCAAACGATCAAAAGAAGGTGTAAAACAGGTTTTAAAATCATGTAACTGCACGTTGTTTCTAATGAATTCTATTGCAATATACTGATTTAGCCAATACAAGGTTACACTTCGGAGTGTTATAAAACGTTAAACTGCCGGAAGTCAGCGAGTAACAAGCTTTTGGGAGGTTGTTAATAGTTGTTAAGTGTTGAAGATGAGGAGAAAGGCTGAGGATGAGGATAAGGTTGAGGTTGAGATTAAACCCAAACAGCTAAACAACTAAACGAATAAACAGCAAATGAAACTGAGACTTGGGGACTTGGGGAATGAAATAATTAAGGGTGTAGAGGGTAAGGTTGAGGGTAAGGTTGAGGCTGAGGTTAAGGCTGAGGCTGAGGATGAGTAAAGATTGAGGTTGAGACTGAGTCCATTCCTTTGTGAAACTTTGTGTTGTACTTTGTGCTACTTTGTGTACCTATAATTAGGGTATTCGCTGGCATGGAAGCCAGCGGGTAACAGCCAACCGCCAACCGCTAACCGCCATAACAGTGTGATGCCGCTTTATGCCATTTGAGGTTGGGATCAAGGTTAAGGTTAAGGTCAAGGTTGAGGTTGAGGTTGAGGTTCAGGTTGAGGATGAGTAAAGATTGAGGCTGAGATTAAACCCAAACAGCTAAACAACTAAACGAATAAACAGCAAATGAAACTGAGACTTGGGGACTTGGGGAATGAAATAATTAAGGGTGTAGAGGGTAAGGTTGAGGCTGAGGCTAAGGCTAAGGCTGAGGATGAGGTTGAGGTTGAGGTTGAGGTCAAGGTTAAGGTTTAGATTGATGCGAAACAACTAGGAGGTTTAGGGGTGGAACGAAATGGCAATAAATAGTATCTTTACAAAACCATGAAACAAAAGTACACCTATCTTCTAGTAGCAATTGTGTGCATAGCTATGGGGATTGTGCCTCTTTACGCGCAACCTTTTGGCGGTGGCATTAAAGGTGGAATAGCCTTAACACAGCTCGATGGCGATGCCTGGGGAGGCTATCATAAGGCCGC
>JAWOEH010000197.1:0-29824 GCA_046482855.1 Bacteroidales bacterium
TAAATAACGATCGAGAAAAACTGATTGATGCCATTATAAAACACCAGAACGAGCTTGTTGACGAAAGCCTCTTAACCATGCCCAATCTGGTAAATGAAAAAACCGATGAGGGTGCCTCCATGCTGATGCATGCCCTCTATTATCGGAATATGCTGGCTGCTGAACTCATTGCCCGCCATGTGGAAGAATATTCGTTGCACGAGGCTGTGGCTTTGGGAATGGAGCAACGCGTCGAAGAGAATATTTCCAATGATCAGCATATTAATCAGTTTGCCCGCGATGGTTACACGCCGCTTGGCATGGCTTGTTTTTTTGCCCAATACGACATTGCCAAGCGATTGATTGAAGCAGGGGCCGATGTTAATCTTGCTGCGAACAACGAGTATAAGACAGCACCCATAAATACGGCGGCATCAACCAATCAAACACAGTTGGTTGAGTTGCTCATAGCCTCTGGTGCTCATGTAAATCATCGGCAGGCATCGGGTTTCACACCCTTGCACGCTGCGGCTTTCCATGGCAATGAGGCCATGGTGCTGGCTTTGCTAAAGGCCGGAGCCGACACCATGAGCCGTAATCAGGCCGGGTTTACTCCTGCTGATATGGCCCGCGAACAGGGATACCAGGAGCTTGCCGATAAGTTGTAAGGGGCACTTACTTTTTGCCAGCTTGCTTGATAAAGGTAAACTCGGTAAAGTCAAAATCGGGGTTGGGAACATCTACGCTCAACCCTGAAATTTCGCCCTCTTTGTTCAGCGAAAACTGTACCCATCCCTCGGGTAAGGAGGGAACCTGTGCGAATTTTAGTGTAAAGGTGTCAAAATGCCAGTGTTCAAGCGGACTTTCGAATAGTTGGGTTTGCTGAAATTGCAGGTAGAGTTGTTCCTCTTTTATCGAAACCTCCACCTCTCCATACAATTTGCAATGGTAAGTACCTGTGTAGGCTTCCAGAGGCAATGAAGGGACTGTTCCGGGAATCCGTGACTCTTCGATGGCTTGTTTTTGTTCTGCTTGTCGTTTCTCGTAATTTTTTTGCAGATCGAGTCCCCGGGCGCTCCAGTCATTACTTCCTGTCTTCAGAAAGCGATCGAGTAATTCGTAGCTAAGCCACGAGGTGGCTCCATTGATGTTGTTGGTAAGGAGTACAAAACCCAGATTTTTCTCGGGGACCATCACTACTCTGGAAATCATACCATCCAGGCCGCCACTGTGCGTAACTACTTTGAAGCCGTGAAAATCGTGCAGGTTCCATCCCATGCCATAGGCCTTCCATTGGATAAAGGGAAAACGTTGTTGTGCATGTGTGGAAATTGGCAAAGACGTAATCGGTTGCCACATTTGGTTACTTTGCGTTTGGGAAAATAGCTGTTGATCTTCCCACTTCCCATTGTTCAGTTGCATACGTATCCAATTGGCCATGTCCGCAACCGAGCTGTTTATTCCACCTGCGGGAGCAATGTTGTCCCAGTTTACCCAGGAAATGGGAACATTTTTGCCATCTACTTGATTATGCGGTTGGGCTACGTTACTAAACTCAGGTAATTGTGTGATGCTGGTAGAGGTGCGTTCCATCTTCAGCGGGTCAATAAGATGGTGCTCCACAAAATCTTCCCATGTAGTATCGGTTACCGCCTTTACTATTTGACCGGCAGCCAGGTACATGATGTTTGAATAGCCAAAACGTTCCCTGAAGCCATAACGAGGTTCCAGGTGTTGTGCACGTTCCAGTATTTCGCGTCGCGAGTGTGCTGAAGCATACCAGATAAGATCGCCACTGAAGGTTTTCAATCCTGAACGGTGTGATAACAAATCGCGAATGGTAATATTTGCCGACACATAGGGGTCGTATAATTTGAACCAGGGAAGATACTTTTGTACGGGATCGTCCCATGAAATCTCTTTGCGATCCACTAATATGGCCAGAGCTGCCGAAGTAAAGGCTTTGGTGTTGCTGGCAATACCAAAGATTGTTTCGGCTGTAACTTTTTCGCCGGTTTCAATATTGCCAACACCAAACCCTTGTTGGTAAATAACTTCATCGTCGGCAATAACAGCTACGGCCATTCCGGGGATTTGCCATTCTTTTCTGGCCTTTTCCAGGTATTCAGTTAATTCCTGAGTATTCGGGGAGGTTACATCCTGTGCCAACAAAGTGGATTGACATATAAAAGTTGACAGTGTGATTAATAGAAAAAGTGCAGTTGTTTTCATAGGTTATTCGTTAAATAGTACTGGAAGATATTTATGTATTACTCGTTATTGCCAAGAAGTTTGTTTGCCAAAGAAATAAACTATAAGAAATAGCACCAAGAAGCCCGCCGGGAAAAGAATAAAGGAGCTAACACCAAGCGCCGATGGGAGGGTTCCGATAAAAATAGAAACGCCCCCAACTGTCAGGGCATAAGGGAGCTGCGTACGCACGTGCTCGATGTGGTTACAGGAGCTAGCCAAAGAGCTTAGGATAGTGGTGTCGGAAATGGGCGAGCAGTGATCCCCCAGCACCGAACCTGCCAATACCGATGAAACTACATTATAGAATATTTGCAGACTTTCGGCATGATTGAATCCATCATTCTGAGCAATAAGCCATGATGCGGGGAGTATAAGAGGGTAGAGGATGGCCATAGTGCCCCATGAACTGCCCGTGGAAAAGGCTACCAGCGCCCCGAGTATAAAAGTGAAAGCAGGAACAAACATTGGCCCCATGTTTACAGCTACCAGACTTTGAGAAATGAAATCGGCTGTGTGCAGATGTTTGGTTACCAAGGCTATTGACCAGGCCAGTACCAGTATAATGATAGCGGTAAGCATGGTGCGAAATCCGTTGATGAGGCTGTCGATGGTATGTTTAAGGTTGAGTAGCCGTTGTGATAACGTTAGTAATATGGCTGTGAGCACACTGCCAATGGAGGACCAGAGTAGGGCTTTGTAGGAGTCGCTGGCACCAATTATCATGGAAAGTTTCGTGGGGAACGACAGCTGCGTGTCGTGCCATACCTCAGCCGACCAACCTGTATAAATTAAGCCGGCAAGGGTGCCAAAAATTACGACAAACACCGGAATGGCTGCATTATACCAACGGGGAGTGATGTGTTCCGGAACCGAAAGTTCGTTTAATTGGTTGGAGAATGTATTGTCCGTATCCTCTTCGGTGTCCTCAACGCCCATTTTGCGAGCCTGTAATTCGGCTTTGTACATGGGGCCAAAGTCAGAGCCACGCCAGATAAGCAATAGAATAAAAACAAGGGCAAAAATGGGATAAAAAGAGTATTGAAGGGAGTGAATAAAGATGCTATAGGGACTTTCGTCGAGCCCAATGGTGGCTATACCGTCTTGTATGTAGCTTAACTCAGCGCCAATCCAGGTGGTAACAAAGGCGATAGCGGCAATTGGAGCTGCGGTTGAGTCCACGATATAAGCGAGTTTTTGTCGCGATATTTTTAGTCTATCGGTAACCGGACGCATGGTATTGCCAACAACTAGTGTATTGGCATAATCGTCGAAAAAAATGGCCACCCCCAACAGCCAGGTGACAAACTGTCCTGAACGCGGGCTGGAGGCGTAGCGCGAGAGAATGTTTACAATGCCCTTCATGCCTCCGTTGCGGGTAATGATGTTTACCATACCCCCTATAAGCATGGAAAATATGATGATGGACATATGCCCCGGCTTTGTAAGAGAATCCAATATGTAGGTATCAACAATCTCGAATATTCCTTTGAAAATCGCAACAACAATCGATTCGTCCTGATACATGTACATTACAGTAGTTCCCACCAGTATGCCAATGAACAGAGCCGAAAATACTTCTTTAAACAGCAAGGCAAACAGAATGGCAATAAGGGGAGGGATAATGGAGAACCACAAGGGTATGGGCTTTACATTTCGCTGGTATTGGTATGATCCTATTGATAAATTGAACGATTCTTTTTGTTGGAAGGTGTAGTGCAAGGCTGCTTTGCCTTTATCAATTTTCGCCGATACGGGTTTGCCAGCCACATAAAAGGTAACTCTGTAGCCTTCGTAAGCTTTTCGAAATTCCGGGGAGGTAAAGTGTAGTGTAATGGGAGTTTTAACTCCCTTCATAATCACCATCGGCATATCAACTTCCACATCTTCCTCTGTCAGATGTGTTAATAGGCTATCGCTGGGCAATTGCGCGGTAAGCGAAGCGGGAACGAAGAATAACAGGAACGCGAACAGACAATAGAATGGGGTTCTCATTGGTATTGATTTGGTTCCCTTAAAAATAGATATTGTTTTAGATTAATCAAATCCTGGGCATTTAAAATTCAGATGTGGCTTCTTGGTGGTTTTAGAATCACTACGGTGCGGCAGAATGGAATTCTATGCGTTTCGATTGTTTTCCTTATTATTACAATAATGAAATTCTGTGGGATGTGTGTAGGGAAACGGGCCCCCTTTGGGTACCAGCTCCCCCAATAGCCCCCGCGTCATACAACTTTGTTATACCGGTCATCCTTGCGAATGTAGTAAAGGAATAGAATACTTACCCGGAGGTCATTGATTTAAATTAACATAATAATTAGGAGTGTGATTTTGGATTTTCATAAAAAAGATCTATTTTGCTTACTAGGCAAATTAGCGTTTAATCCATGGGTATGTATCTTGACTTTGATTTTTTAGATGTAGCCTATAAAAATTTGGCTCCAGAGCAGGGGCGTGTGCTTGTTTCGGAGCCCACCCTGCGCGACACCTATTTTAAACGCTCTGTGGTACTGCTTACTGAGCATACCGAGAACGGCACCGTAGGGTTTGTGTTGAATAAGCCCATGGAAGTGCCTATATACGAAGTGTTTGACGACTTTCCGGAGTTCGATGCGAGTGTGTATGTCGGGGGGCCGGTGGCGAAAGATACTGTACATTTCTTGCACACTCTTGGTGATCTATTGCCCAACTCCATGCATATTCTTGGGAATATCTATTGGGGAGGCGATTTTGATCAACTGAAACAGCTGATTCGCGAAGGATTAGTGACTCCCGGACAAGTTCGGTTCTTCTTGGGCTACTCAGGGTGGGCACCGGGACAGCTCGAAAGAGAATTAAAGGAGAAAGCCTGGGTGGTGACCAAAATGGATGCTCACCGCATTTTATCTGCTACTGCTCATATTTGGGAAGAGATGGTTACTGAATTGGGCGACTCATTTCAGGTGTGGGCAAATTTTCCCGAGAATCCTGCTATGAATTAATCAGTACTATAGGTATTCAAATGCCATGTAGTTGAGCTCGCGCGTTAGCGTTCGGGCTTTCAGGTTGTAAAATCGGCCACTGCGAAATTTTTTGATCCACCTAATTCCTGTTACGCTGTTTGAAAGCCATATCTCTTCAGCCCCTTTGATGAATTCTGGAGATAAGGGTTGTGTCGTGTCGACAGGCAAACCCATGGAGGCCAGTACTTTAAAAAGTTGCTTCCGCATGATGCCGGCAACACATCCCGATTCCAGTGAGGGCGTAAAAACTTTGTCATCTTTATACACAAAGATATTGGAGCTGGTAGCTTCTACGATATCTCCCTGACTGTTTACCAGGAATACATCATCAAGGGCGTGCTGACGCGCATAAATGCCGGCCAGGGTGTAAAGACTGGCATTTGTCGATTTAAACCGCCCCAGTGGCCAATTGGGTTTGGCGACTTGTTCAAAAAGATCAACATCAAGACCCTTGTCATTTAACTGGTACTTTGCCGAAGGTAAAGGTTCTGTGTCGATAAGTAGTGCACAGGTATTTTCTGCAGGGGTATATTTACCTTCGCCCAACCGGAAAAAAGTAAGCCGGACACGAGCTCCTACAAATAGCTTGTTTCTTACCAATAACCCGGTAATGGCGTTGTTTAACTTGCTGAGTCCATAACTATCGGGCAAGTGTAGCTTCAAGAAATCCAATGCATATCGAATACGGGTGAGATGATCCTGGAGGAATTGGGGCTCGGTACCATTGGCATGAAGTGTCTCAAAGAAGCCATCGCCATATAGAAATGCACGGTTGTTGTAAGGCAACTCGAAGCGTTCCTTTTTTATGTACCGGCTATTATAAAACAGGTAGTCATTCATCCTATAGCCTTTTAATATCCCGGGATTATCTGACTAAAGTAATCATTTAAGTTGTCATTGGAATTAATTTTAATGCCTTTAATACGAGCTCGCTCGGCGGCCTCAACATCGCGATCCCTGTCGCCTACAAAGAATGAAGCCACAGGGTTTACCTGAAAACGTGCAAGGGCCTTCTCAATCAGAAGTGGCTTAGGTTTTCGGCACAGGCAGTTTTCGCTGTCGGAATGATGGGGACAGTAATAGACTTCCTGCACCGCGATGCCATGTTTTTTAAATTCTTTCAACATGTAATCATGCACACGATCTACATCTTCGTGGGTATAGCGTTTTTTTGCAATGCCCCCCTGATTGGTTATAACAATGAGCATGTAGCCCTTGTCCTGTGCTCGTTTTAGTGCCTCAAATACTCCGGGGTTAAAATGAAATTGGTCGATGCGGTAAGTATAGTCTCCGCGTTCCTGGTTGATAACCCCATCCCGGTCAAGAAAAATTGCTTTTCTCACGTCACTTTGTTTTGATTCGAAATAAGGAGGACAAAAGTAATGAAACTACGCTCTTATGGAAATCTTTTTAGGGAATCATCCCGGAAAAAGTTGTTCTATAAAGGTAGTAATCAGGTCAAACTCTAATAGAACCGGGAAGATCAAGCCATAAACAGCACCATAAAAGTGCGCGTCATGATTAATATTGTCGTGTCCCTGTTTTCGAGTCATATAGTGCGAGTAGCCCAGATAAAGCAGGCCAAAGACGATTCCGGGAATTGGCAGTATGGCCCAGAAGTAGAGTTTACTCCAGGGTTGAAAGAAAATGTGGGTAAATACAACGGCTGCTACGGCTCCGGAGGCACCTACCGAACGATATTGGCGATTGTCTTTATGCTTGAGTAAACTGCTAAGCGATGCAACAACCAACCCTGAAAGATACAACAACACAAATACAATCTTTCCGTTTCCAATAATTCCGTATCCTTCCAGTTGAAGAAAAATATTTTCTACACTGCGTCCAAAGGAGAACAATACCAGCATGTTTATGATCAAGTGAACCCAGTCGGCATGTACAAAACCATGAGTAATCATCCGATACCACTGATGCTGATGGAACGTCCTGTATGGGCTGAGCAGGAGCTTGTCAAATACATCGTGGCGCTGAAAGGCTCCATAGGAGATAAGCGCTGTGATTAGTACAATAAGGAGGGTCATGATTAATGAAGAATTTTAAAGATTAGTTCTTTTAGTAACTCGCCATCGGAGGTACTTACATTATTTTTGCCTTTTGAGCGGAGATCATATTCACGCAACCAATGGATAATTTGCACCGCCTTTTTGGGCGTGTAGTTGCGCGCTGCAAGCATGTAGTTTTTTATTAGTCCCGGGTGAATTTTTAGTTCTCCTGCCAGTGCACCCGAGTTGTTTTTATTTTGCGAAAAATGAATGGCCACCACTTTGCTAAAAAACATGTAGAGTAAAGCCAGGGTCATGGTAAGGGGGTTGTCTTTTGGGTTTTGCGCAAAATAGGTGATGATCCGGTTGGCTTTTACCACCTCTTTTGCAGCCAGCGCATTTGTTAACTCGAAGTTGTTATAATCTTTGCTTATGCCAATGTTCTCTTCTATATGTTTGGGGTTGATATCCTTTACATCGGCGGGCAGGCTGATGAGGAGTTTGTCCAACTCATTGGCAATTTTGTTTAAATCATTCCCCAGAAACTCTACCAGCATCATTGCTGCGGGTGGCTGAATGGTGCGCTTCTTGCTCTTCAGAAATGTGGTAATCCAGCCGGGAAGCTCATTGTCGTAAAGCTTTTTGGTAACATAGTAAAGGGAGTTTTTGCTCTCCTTTAAGAGTTTGAACACTTTCTTTCTGTTATCAACTTTCTTGTATTTGTAGTTAATCACCAGTATTGTTGATCTAAGCGGCGCATTAATATAGTGCACCAGATCTTCGAATTTTTTCAGGTGCTGAGCTTCTTTAACGATAACAACCTGATAGTCTGACATCATGGGAAAACGCTTGGCGGCTCCAATAACGGCTCCTGCATCGGCGTCTTTTCCGTAAATTACTGTTTGGTTAAAGGTTTTTTCTTCCTCGGTTAAAACATGTTCCTGAATGTATTTTGTGATGCGATCGACATAAAAGGTCTCCTCTCCCCCTAAAAAATAGATGGGATGATACTCTTTTTTCTTTATTGCATGAATGATTTCGTTGGGATTCTTTACTTCCATAAGGAGGTGTTAAAAGCGCAAATGTTTTACTGATTCTTTATTCTCTTTAATTTCTCTCATGGCTTCGATACCAATGCGCACATGTTCGGTAACGTATTTATGTGTCACTTCCTTGTCGCTTTCATCTGATTTAATGCCTGTGGAGATCATCGGTTGGTCGCTTACTAGCAACAGTGCCCCGGAGGGAATTTCATTAGCAAAGCCAACGATAAAAATTGTTGCCGTTTCCATGTCAATAGCCATTGAACGGGTTTTTCGCAGGTATTTCTTAAATCGGTCGTCGTACTCCCAAACCCGTTTATTGGTAGTATATACAGTGCCAGTAAAATAGTCCTTGCCATGTTGGCGAATAGAGCTTGATACGGCCATTTGAAGTCTAAAGGCCGGTAAAGCAGGAACTTGGGGGGGGAGGTAGTCATCGCTGGTTCCTTCGCTGCGAATGGCAGCAATAGGCAGGATAAAGTCGCCCAGTTTATTTTTTTTCTTTAGACCTCCACATTTCCCTAAAAATAATGCTGCTTTTGGTGAAATGGCGCTTAATAAATCCATTATTGTAGCAGCATTGGCACTTCCCATGCCAAAGTTTATCATGGTAATACCGTCGTGAGTAATGCAGGGCATATTGGCTTGTGGATCTTTAATCTTGCTCCCGGTCCATTCGGCAAATAATTCCAGGTAATACTGAAAATTGGTTAACAAAATATAGTCGCCAAATTCATTGAGGGGGCATCCGGTGTACCGGGGAAGCCAGTTTTTAACGATTTCGTCTTTCGTTTTCATAGATGCTTGCTTTTTCTGCGCGTTTGTGATATCAGGCACCTTTTGGAACTGTTCCTCCGGTCTGATACGAAATTCGCGGTTAACGGTATCTTCCTAAGAACTCGTGTATTTTTACGAATTGCCTTGGAAGGTACGAAAATAGAAATTGTATAAAGATAAAACTAAATTTTTATCGGGAACAATCAAAAAGCCTCTATATTCGTACACGTATTATTTTGCCATTTAAGTTTTGAAGGAACTGATGCAACAGCTGAATCTACCTACATATCCAATAAAAATTATACAGAAAGAGGGGAAACCCTATATTTTCGACATTGTGCGAAAAAAATACCTGCAGCTCACTCCCGAGGAGTGGGTACGGCAGCATTGGGTACATTACCTCCATTTTGATAAGCATTATCCGCTATCGCTTATCTCGGTTGAATCAGGTTTACGCGTGAATAAGAATGCCAATCGAAGCGATTTGCTTTGTTACGACCGGCAGGGGAGAAAAAGGGTAGTGGTTGAATGCAAGGCTCCTGAAGTAAAAATAACACAGAAAGCCTTCGATCAGATAGCTCGTTATAACCTCACCTTAAAGGCAGATTACCTGGTGGTGACCAACGGGCTCACGCACTATTGTTGTCAAATTGATTTAGCCACCGGAAGTTATGAGTTTCGCCAGGATGTGCCGGATTTTCCGACCTTACTGCATGGGGTTGAGTAACTGAAGTAAGATTTCATCTTCCCAAACGTTCTGTACGCGCAACCATTCACGTTTTTTTCCGGACTCTACAAATCCTGCTTTCTTAAAGAGTTTTAGGCTTGTGAGATTACTGGCTGTAATACTGCAATAGAGCTGATGAAGTTCCAACCGCGAAAAGGCATAATGAATAAGTGTTCGCAGAGCATCAGTAGCGTAGCCCTTCCCGCGGTGTTTTTCATCGTTTATCAAAATACCTACGCCTGCACGCTTGTGGTGTGGATGAAAATCGAAGAGATCAATAGCCCCGATAGGTGTGGGAGTTTCTTCAGTGCACTCGATAATTAGGCGTAACTGTTTGGCTTCAAAGATATCCAGCTGTGCTGTTTGGATGTACTGTTCAATCGTAAAGCGGGAGAAGGGGGCAAAGGTTTGGCTTACGTGCCATACTTTTGTATTGTTTTCCCACTCCTGAATACGCTCCACATCTCGCGGTTCAACAGCTCTTAGTCGGGTAAGTTCTCCTGTTAGTAATTCCAAGGGTTATTTTTTTAGGGGTTCATAATGATCCAGATTCATGATGAAGGCATCCTGAAAGCCTTTGTTGATGATTTCGTCAAGTTTTTTGCGCGCTTCATTCCAACTGGTATAGGTGCCGGTAATATAGCGATAGTAGCCGTCCTTACAGGTAAGTTCCTCAACGTCTGTTATTTTGCTGAAGTAGCCTTTTTTTACCGGGCTTTTTACGGCCAGCAGCTGAATGGTGTATTGCTGCCCGGGAGCAATGTTTGCTGCCGTCTTTCGTGCTGAGGTTGCCGGATTGAGCATCTCTTTTAAGTCATAACTGGAGATGATCTCCGCCTCTCCAAATCCATAGTCCAAAGCAGTGTTGAAAATTTTTATTGCTTCCGATTTATTTTTAAAAGACCCCAAAGTGTAAAAGAATTTACCCTCAGCTTCGTGCTCTTGTAGTTTGTATGCCGAAAATTCAGGATATTCATTAAAGTAGGACTCTGGCAGTTTGTCGTCAAGTTTAAGTAAGAAAATGGTATAGGTAAGATCCCGTACCTTTAAGTTCTCCGGAACTTCAAAATCGCTTTGAAGAATGATTTTTTTATCTGATTTTAGTATTTTCAACTCTACTCGCCGATTGTACTTCCTACCATCGGGGTTATCGCTGCCATCAGCATTTTTGTTAATAGCCAGCGGTTGGTTTGAACCGGCTCCTTTGGCAACAAAGCGTTGTTGTTTAATACCTTGATCCACCAGGTAATTGATAGCTGAACGAGCACGCTGTAGGGATAGCTTGTAATTGTAGCTCTGTGCACCTTTTGCGTCAGTATGTCCGATAACCTCAATGTAAAGCGAGGGGTATTTCTCCATAAGATTTGCCAGACGTTCCAACTCAATTTGCGCGTCCCGGGTTAAGGCAGCCTTATCAAATTCGAAAAATATACTACGAATGGTTACATATTCACCTGTTGTCACGGCAAGAGGTGTAAGTTCTGTAGTTAGACGTATTTCATCAAGCTGATAGTTGTCAGGAATGTATAAGGTTTGACTTCGATCTTTATAAAACTTGCTTCTAAATTGAATGTTATAGGTGCCGGGTGTGAGTTTTGTTGAAAAAGTACCCTCCTCTGTATCCGGCGATAAAGTGGCAATTACCTCATTGGTTATTGTGTCACGGACGAGTACTTGAAATTCTTCCTCAGGAAACTCTTTTTGGTTGTCGGCTAATTTTAGCGTGCCCAGCAATTGAATCTCCATTGGATTTTCGGGTGAGAAGATTTCGTAACGAAAAAGATCTTGCTCTCCATAACCTTCGGTACTATAGTCGCTCATGTAGGCATATATACCATTTTCTGCAGGTTGAAAAAACAGATCGTCATCGGTGGTGTTCAGGGGGTAGCCAATGTTTACCGGTTCGCTCCAGTTGTTTCCTCCCAGATTTTTTGCATAGAAAATATCATAGCCCCCCATTGATTCATGACCTTGCGAGCTGAAGTAAAGGGTGGTCCCATCTTTCGAAAGGAAAGGAGATTCTTCGTTGTAGGGTGTATTAATTTCGGGACCCAGGTTAACCGGTTCGGTCCAGCTATTGCTTCGTGGGCTATATATACTATAGTAAATATCCAGGCCTCCATAGCCTCCTTTGCGATCGCTGGTAAAATATAATACATCTCCTTCGGCTGAGAGCACACCATGGGTTTCCCAGTATTCGGTGTTAATATGTCGAGGGAGGCGCTCTGCACGCGACCATCGGCCGGTTTGCTCATTAAATCGGCTGATGTATAGATCTCCATTGCTGGCTTCATTACGGAACAGAATTAGCGTTTTCCCATCGTTGGAGAGTGAACTGGTATACAAGTCGCCATCGCTTTGTATTTGTGGCGTAATATTTACCGGTGTACTCCAGGCATTCTCTTTCTTAGTTGTATAGAATATTGCATCATAAAACTGCAATCTTTTGGTGTATAGCAGAATGTCCTCATCGGCAGACACGATGGGGCGTATAGCCGGAAAGTTATCATTGACGGGAGTCCCCAGGTTTTCTTTCTGAAACTGGATGGGGTTCGTCATGAATTCGCGAGCATTTTTGCAGGCTTCAATCTGTTGATTTACAAAATCAATATTGTAAATATCTTCCACTTCGAGCATCGCCTTGAATTGTTCATAATGGTCAATGGCTTCATCCAGCTTGTTGTTTACCTGATAGGCATTTCCAAGATAAAACAGGGTTTGAAGGGGCGCTTTTGTTTCCCGGAATGAACCTTCTTTAACTTTGCGCCCTATATTATGGGAGGCTTTTTCCAGGTAATCGATGGATTTATCTTTTTGTCCCGGGATTTGCAGGTAACATTGTCCAATCCGATAATGGATATAGGCATTCTCCATGCCGTTTGCTGTAAGTCGCAAATAAAGGGGCAGGGCTTCCCGGAAATCTTCGTATAAAAGGTAGTATTCAGCGTCCAGAAACGTCTCTTTCAAGTCGACATTCTCTTGTCCTATACCCATAAAGGGCAGGATAAGAAATAGCATTAGCACTCTTGCTCGTTTCATAATAGGGGGATTAAGGTATTAAGACTTTTTATCTCGTTTTTTCCTCTTTCTCAAGATAATAAATAGTACAATAAGAACAAAGCCTACCGCAGCGAAACCCATATATATCCATTTGTTCTTTTCCCAAGACGTTGTTGTCGGTGTTTGCTTCTGCTCAGGTTTTTTTGTTGTATACCCATATTTGTTGCTTAGGTAATCAAGATGCAAACCCTGTATCATGGTTTTATATAGGGCAATTGTTTCGAACGATAAGGGCTGATCGGACAAATAGTCGAGCAAGTCGTCTACAGTGCTGATTCCCATGATACGTTCATCATCACTTCGTAAGGCGGCAAGAGGATTACTTTGTGCCAATTGCTGCAGACTTGCATGTAGTCTGTCGGGTGAGGCAAACTGTTGAACCAGGAAGGCATCCAGTAAAGCATCGATGTCCTCTTCGTTATAGCCATACGGCTGTTGGTTTTTATATAAATAGTCCAGAACCGCAAAGAGTGTCTCGGGTTGTTGTGGTCCCTCTTCCAGTGCTTTGGTTATGGTGTCGTTAGCTAATGCTTTTAAGGCTTCCAGAAAGGCTACGGGGGACATGTCCAATTGCATAAGCAGGGCCATTACGGAAGCATCAAGTGCCTGATCCATCATGGCATCGCGTTTGGTTTCCCTGCGCAGTGTTTTAAGTAATGAGTCACTGCTTGGATAAGCTGAGGCTTGCATGCTGGGAAGCAGTACTTTTAGCCGATTGTTGCTAAATTCCTGCATCGCTTTAATGAGTGCGGCCAACTCGTCGGTAATGGGCTGTTGCTTTAGCGCAATGGAGCCTTCGCGCACCTTATTGTCCGGCTCTATCAGGCGAAAGTCGATCCGGGTGTCTTCCGATTCAGGTGTATATTCATAAACAAATTCTTCTCCCTTTACATCAAACTCTTCCGTTTTTATTAGTTCATCGCCCACATAAGTTTCAACAATGAGTTTGGAACCCTCTTTCACAGCTAAGCGTATTTTAACTTTTTTGCCTTCGGCATTTAGCTGATATTCGGTATCAGAAAGATCGAGTGTCGAGGCAATTTCTTGCTCTATAGGGATATAGCTAACAAAAACCTCTTCGGTTCGTTGCTGATCATCATCTCCAATAAGGCTGAAGAGAAGGCGGTTTTCACCTTCAATGGGTTGGTATTCATAAACAAATTGTTCCCTCTCCAACTCAAAGGTGTCGCGTTTAATAAACTGCCCGTTTACATATGTATCCAACAGCAAAAGCTTACCTTGTTTGGTGGAAAGCTTTACTTCTACCTTTTGCCCTGCGCGTTCAAGGGTATAATGCGATTGCTCAGCGTGTATTTCGGGTCGGGTTTCATCATTTTGTTCAGCTAGTACTGGTTTTAGTGGAGGTGTTTCCAAAAACACTTCCTTGATTGCATAGGGTTGAGATATGAAGAATTGCTTGTCCTCCTTGGTTTTAAAGCTTTCGTAAACCAAATGGGGAGCTCCGGAAGGAGTGAAGTGCTCAATATTTTTCAACTCCTCCTGGGTCAGGGTCAGGAGCGTGTCATGCGTGTGCTTGTCAATGAGGAATATATTGAAATCTTCAACATTTCGATCCTCAGGGTTGTCCATTGTTAACTGACCCTCTACCCTTACATCAGAGGGGGTTGTAAGATCACTAATTTCTAAACGGTAAATATCCTTATTCCCAAAGCCTTTGCTGGAGAATTGGGCCAGATAGCCCTGGGTGGCGTCTTCCATGGGATAATAAAACATATTGTTGTTGGTGGTATTAAGGGGATAGCCTATATTTTTAGGCTTCGTCCATAGATCTCCCACTTTTAGGGAATAAAAAATATCGTATCCACCCATGCTTTTGTGCCCTTCGGAGGCAAAGAAGAGGATTGATTCCTTGGCCGAGAGGAAGGGTGTGTTTTCATTCCACTTTGTGTTGATTACCGGTCCCAGGTTGCGAATGTTCCCCCAGGTATCTCCCTCTAATCGGTCGGCAATGTAAATGTCCAGATCTCCCTGCCCCCCTTCACGATTGCTTACAAAATATAATTGTTGCCCATCGGGCGAGATAGAGGCATGAGCTTCCCAGTATTTGGTGTTCAGGCCTTCATTGAGCTTTTGCGCTTTACTCCAGATTCCATCTTTTAAATGACTGACGTATATGTTTCCTGCTAAGCGCTCTTCCCGGTATAAATAAAGCTCCGTACCATCGTAGTTAATCGATGTGGGGTGCGCATTGTCATCAATACCCAACTGGCCCATCAGGTTTATAGGTGAAGTCCATTGACCATCAACTTTGCGGGTATAGAAAAGGGCGTCGTAAAACTTAAGTTTTGTTACATATACCATACTATTGCCATCGCCTGAAACTACCGGAGTTATATCACTGAAGTTGGTGTTAATGGGCGCTTGCACATTGTTGGCAACATAGCTGATGGGGTTATCCATTAATTCCAGGGCAACGTCGCATGTATGTATCTGTTTGTCGAGGAACTCCAGATTATAACGGTTTTCAGGATCGAGAAAGAGAGAATTATTCTCCTCAAGTAAGCGCTTAAATGCTTGAAAGGTTTTTTTTGCTTTTTTGATTTGGTTGTCAATAAGGTAGGCATTTCCCAGGTAAAACACAGCATCTGCCGGAGCACGTTTTTCGCTGTAGGTATTATCGCGGTAGGTAAAGGTATAATCTCGTGCGGCTTGTTCCAGATAAGGAATTGCGCGGCTTTCCTGTCCGTCAATATTCAGGTAACAGTATCCGATTTTGTAGGCTACATTTGCATGGGTAGTATCTTGTTGATATACTTGGAGGAATTGGCTAAGGGCTTCTTCGTATTCCTGATAGTAAAACCAGGAGTCGGCATCCAAAAAGGTTTCCCTAACTGCATATCTTTGGGCTTGGGCAACAAGAGTAAAGGTCATCAAAACGATGAAAAGGGTCACATGTCTACGCATCATGAGTTTTGAGTTTTTGCTTATCTCTACGAATTTAAGGAAAAATATGTGAATAGAGTTCCTTGAACGTCAGAAAATAGCAGTTAGTTGATGAATGTATGAAACCTGTATGTAAAGTTTACGTATGGTGGCATCTGCTGTGTGCCCTCATTTTTTCGTTATAGATAAAAAAAAGAGGCCACTTCATAGGAAATGGCCTCTTACTATAAGTTGATTTTGGTGATGCTTAAATGGTTCTTTCGGTATCAAAATCCTCCAAATAGTCGGCAATTCGTTTTAGGAACATGCCTCCTAGGGCTCCATCAACCACACGGTGGTCGTAAGCCAGAGAAAGGATCATTTTGTGCCGGATAGCAATCATATCACCCTGGTCGGTTTCCACCACCGCGGGTTTCTTTTCAATTGCGCCCACGCCCAAAATGGCAACCTGGGGTTGATTGATAATTGGGGTACCACTAATATTTCCAAAGGTGCCGAAGTTAGTAATGGTAAAAGTACCTCCCTGGATTTCGTCCGGCAGAAGTTTGTTGTCACGCGCTCGTTGCGCAAGATCATTTACTGTTGTACTTATGCCCAGCAAATTCTGACGGTCGGCGTTTTTAATTACCGGCACAATCAGGTTGCCATTGGGTAATGCAGTGGCCATTCCCAGGTTGATATCTTTGCGCACAATGATTTTATCGCCATCAACCGCTACGTTAACCATTGGAAAGTCCTTTAGTGCTTTAACGGCAGCTTCAATAAACAGAGGTGTAAAAGTGAGTTTTACATTGTCACGCTCCATAAATTGCTTTTTCATGCGCGTTCGCCACTTTACCAGTCCGGTAACATCGGCCTCAACAAAGGAGGTTACATGTGGCGAAATGCGTTTGGACTGTACCATGTGGTCGGCAATTATTTTTCGCAGGCGATTCATTTCTACCACCTCGTAATTGCCGTTATAAGCTTGTTTTATAAAATTGTTATCGGAACTGGCAGGTGGTGCCTGGGCAGGTGATGCTTGAGCTTGTTGAGCCGCCGATTGTTGGGATGCTTTTGCCGCATCAGGTTTTGCTTGTGACTGTGTGCCTCTGTTCTTAATATAGGCAAATAGATCATCTTTGGTAATGCGCCCGGTGTTCCCACTTCCACGAATCTCATCGAGCTCTTCCATCGCAATGCCCTCTTGTTCCGCAATGTTGCGTACCAAGGGCGAAAGGAAACGTCCTTGCGGCGTATGGCTACCGGGTTTCTCTTCTGGCTCTTCACTCTTTTCGGGGCGCTCTTCAAGCTGCGCTACCCCGGGGATTTCTTCTTCTTTGGTGCTTGGATCTTTCTTTCCGCTATCCTCTTTCTTTTCCGGTTTCGCAGTTTCTTCCCCATCACCTTCGGTCTCCATAATAGCTATGGTGTCGCCAACCTTCGGGACATCACCGTCTTTAACTAATAACTCTTTAATAACTCCGTCGGCAGGGGAGGGAAGCTCACTGTCAACCTTGTCGGTTGCAATTTCTGCTAATGATTGATCTTCCTCCACTGTGTCGCCAATGCTTACCAGCCATTGAGTAAGCGTGGCATCAACAATGCCCTCACCCATTGAGGGTAGTACTATCTCTACTTTTGCCATAGTTAGTTGTGCGTTTGTATTTGGCCTTTTGCTTTATGCCGAAAAGTACTCGCGTAGTCCCCGCCAGAGGATTTGTAGATCGTACTTAACTTTGTAGTTTTTCGCATAGAGCAAATTGGCATTTGTTGTGGTTGATAATTTGTTCTTTTTGGGAGCAAATACTGTAAGGGGTGAAAAAATGCCCTCTTTCAATGAAGGCAACACGTAATGCTCGTTGCATTCTGGCTTACAGTAGCTCACCCAAGTTTTACAACCTAACAAAACTCCTATGGAATTGTTTACAAGGGCTTTCCTTTTTTTCACGCTAATCAGCAGCACTGGTAGGAACAGAAGAATTGCACCACTACTGAAAATATCGAATGTTCGTTTTATTATACGGTTTAGCGGCCTGCCGATGCTATTGGTTTCAAGATGGTAAAGCTCTCCGGAGCTATCGGCGGAGTTACTGCCAATGATCGACATGGTGCCCGGTGGGGCAATTTTAAAATCCACGGGCAAATGAGTGTGTTGTAGCATAGTGGCCATAATATGCTGTGCACTTATGTCGTGGGCACTGAAGATGATCTCATGTACATTGTTTACTCTTACAATCTCGGTTAATTGAGTCAGATTGCCCAAAAGGGTTTTCTTACTGTCGGGTGTTTTGAAGCTTATTTGTCCTATCAGTTCTATTTCTTCAGCCTGCGTTTCCAGTATGCCCTCAATGCGCTCTATTTCAGCCGACGTGTCGCCCACAATGGCCACCCGTTTCGATTTTCGGTTCTGAAAAGCGGGAAAACCAGGTAGAAGGTGACTGATGCTACGGGTAAGAAAGGCGACCCCGAGCGCTATCCCGGAAGCGCTGATAACTAACATCCGTGATATGCGCCAGGAATCAGGAAGTAGAGCATAAATGGATAGCGAAAGCAGTAAAAATAAAAAGACGCCCCGAATAATAGACAGAGCCTTTATCTTTCCGGAATAGTTCCCGGAAATAAGCATGCTTCCAAGAAAAAGGCTTCCCAGTCCTGCATAGAACCAAGGGAGTTGTTCATCAGGGAAATATCCCGGCGCGTATCGGTGTCCCTCCCAAAATTGAGAAATACGGATCAGTAGGTGGCTAAAGATAGCGATATCGGTTACCGGTAAGAGAGCCCATTTGAGCGCCCGGTAAGCAAGAGCCAGTCCGGCACGCAGGTATATGGCTACATGAATAAATGCCGCAAACATTCGAACTTGGGAGCCCGGGAAGTGCTTTTGCGCAAAAATTATCATGGCTTTATAGAATACGCGTACGTAGTTAATGCTGCCTTTTTTTGTGCTTTCGCCTTTGTAGTGAATGATTTGTGTCTGTGGGTAATAATAGTTGGTATAGCCTTTTAGCAAAAATCGGTACGACAGGTCAATGTCTTCGCCGTACATAAAGAAGGATTCGTCCAGAGGGCCTACGTCTTTCAGGGCACTGTGGCGCATAAACATGAATGCACCCGGCAGAATTTCTATGGTGTGGGTTTGGTGTTTGCTTAAATGACCTAAATGGTAGCGGGCAAAACGTCTTGAATGAGGAAACAGCTGACTGAAACCAAAGATTTTGTAGAAGGCTACAGCCGGGGTTGGGAGTGCTCGTTTTGATTCGGGCAAGAAACGCCCCTTGCCGTCGATCATCTTTACTGTTAAGGCTCCGGCTTCCGGATGATCTTCCATAAAATGAAAACACCGGGTAAAAGTATCTTCCCGAACCACTGTGTCGGGGTTTAGCAATAATATGTACTTTCCTGTTGCCTGCTTAATGCCTTGGTTGTTGGCTTTTGAAAAGCCCGTATTGCTTCTGTTTTCGATGAGCTTTACTTTGGGGAACCGGCTTTGAATATATCCACACGAACCATCAACCGAGTTGTTATCAACAACAATTACCTCTGCCTGCAATGTGTTTATGGCCTTGTAAACGGACAAGAGACACTGTTCAAGGAAATGTTTCACATTGTAGTTGACAATGATGATGGAAAGCTGCATCAAAACTCTTTTAGCTTTAAAAATAAAAAAACTACCCCAAAGTTAGGGTAGTTTTTGTGTTTTCTGATGGTAAGAGGCATTACTTTTCGTTCATCATCTCTTTAATTGCCTGAGCTAAGCGCTTTACTCCTTCGGTTGTCTTTTCTTTGGACATGAATGAAAAGTTGATACGCATAGTGTTTTCGCCGCTGCCGTCGCAGTGGAAAACTTTTCCAATAACAAAAGCCACATTGTTCTCAATCGCTTTTTTGAAGAGTTCTTCGGAATCCATTCCTTCAGGTAGGCTTAAGAACAGGAAAAGGCCTCCTTCAGGCTCTGTCCAGGTAACACCTTTGGGCATGAATTCACGGAAAGCCGCTAGCATATTGTCTCGCTTATCGCGATATTGGTCAATAATGGCTGTCAGGTTTTTATCAAAGTAGCCCTGCTTTATGTATTTAGCCGCAATCATTTGGTTTAAGGTGGGCGTGCAAAGATCGGCTGTTTGCTTAGAAACTACCATTTTATCAATGATCTTTTCGTGTGCCATAACCCAGCCAATGCGGAATCCGGGAACGAAAATCTTAGAGAAGGTACCCAATGTAATCACGTGACCAGAATCATCCAAATCGTACATCATGCGTTGAGGCTCGCCTTCGAAGCGTACTTCGCGGTAGGGGCTATCCTCAACAATGAGCACATCGTATTTTTTGGCAATTTCAATAATTGCTAAACGACGACTCTCTGGCATGGTGATTCCTGCAGGATTTTGGAAGTCGGGGATGATGTATAGAAACTTGGGCTTTTCACCTTTTTGTTTCATGCCTTCCAGGGTCTGTTCCAGCAAATCGGCTCGCATTCCTTGGTCGTCAAACTTAACGCCCACCAAATCGGCTCCATAGGTGCTAAAAGCACTCAAGCCACCCAGGTAAGAGGGAAGCCCGCAAATGATTTTATCGCCACGGTTAATGAAGATCTTGCCTAATGTATCGAGGCCTTGCTGTGATGAGGTGGTGATAACAAGATTTTCGAGTTTTATGTCGATACCTTGCTTCTGGTAGCGTTCCACTAATACTTCCCGCAATTCAGTAACCCCCTCGGTGGCACCGTACTGAAGGGCAGCAGGCCCGTCGGTGTCGTAAATTTCAGTGGTAATCTTCTTTAAATCCTCAATGGGGAATGATTCGGGGGCAGGAAGCCCTCCGGCAAATGAGATAACCTCGGGGCGTTGTGTTAATTTTAAGAGTTCGCGAATGGCCGAACGCTTCATATTTTGAGCGCTCACCGAGAAAGTTTCCTCTAAATTTTTTATCATGAAATTGTCCTCCTTAAAATATTTGTATGTATACTAACCGTTACGAAAGTGCAAATTTTCTTCTTGACAACCAACTTTTTATCTATGTTTTGCAATAGCTGAAAGAAGCCCTTCATGGTAGATGGCGATATTTTTTTGGCAGGTGGTTGTGATTTGTAATCATGTCTTATGGCCTCATGCTATAGGTGAAAGTAGATGGATTTGCAAATTTTTCACTAGTTTTGCTTCCAGATTTTTAAAACTTATGAATAAGCAATTAAAAAAGCGCATCCTGGTGGTTGATGATACCACTACTCACCTAATGTTGATGCAGAGTATATTGGAAGAGGAAGGGTATAGTGTTGAGGTTAGTCATGATCCTTTGACTGCTTTGACTATGATAGAAGATCAAGCCTATGATCTGATACTACTGGATGTAATGATGCCGGCCATGGATGGGTTTCAGGTTTTGGAGAATTTGCGCATGCGTTTTAGCGCAAAGCAATTGCCTGTCATTATTATTTCAGCAAAATCCGATAGTTGGAGCATTAAGCAGGCAATGGATAAAGGAGCGAATGATTATCTTACCAAACCCGTAAGGGTAGCCGATATTCGTAGGAAAATTGCTTATTTATTAAACACGAACTAATGTCTCTGCCCACAAGAAAGGGCAATTTATCTTATCCACTTTTGGTGATATATCTCACCATTCCTGCTTTGATTTTCAGTTGATATGGTGGTAACTTGCTTGGCAATTACAACTAATTCCACTGTATATGAAAAAGCGCCAATCAATTAGTGTTAAGATCTTATACGTAGCTGCCCTCTTTTTTATTCTGCTTGCCGGCGCTATTTTTTTTCGTTCCTATTTAAGTTTACAGCGAACTACCAATCAACAGGTTGTTTCCTCTGAAGCGATGCTCATTCGGCAAAAACAAAATGCTTTGCGCAACTACCTGCAAATGGCAAGGCAAATTGTGATTCACTATGCAAGTATTGATTCTCTGGCTATTGAGCAACAGCAGTCACGCGCTATTGAGGAGCTGTCGAAACTTCGCTACGACGAAGGGGTAGGCTACTTTTTTGCCTATGAACAGCAAGGGAATGAAACGTATTTTGCTTTTCATGGCACCAAACCGGAACTTAATGGCACCATCGCTAATCTGGAAGGTACCGACACCAAAGGATATGCTTTTCGGAAAGATCTGATCAAATTTGCAAAAGCCGGCAATGGGAATTTTGTAACCTATTTTTACAAGAAACCGGGTACCGATGAAGAGATTAAGAAATTATCTCTTTCGCATTATTATGCGCCTTGGGACTGGGTGCTTGTGACCGGATTTTATATCGATGATATTGACGCCTATATTGCAACTCTGGAAGAAGAAACCCAACAGCAATTGAATCGAATGTTGTGGGGCATTGGGTTTATTACGCTTCTAGTGTTGGTGTTAAGTTGGTTAGGCCTTCGTTGGCAATTGCATGTGTTGGTCTTATCTCCCTTATCCCGAGCCGTTACCTCAATGAAGAACCTTGCTGCCGGCCAGCTGGATTTGTCCCTTAACAGTAATAAGCAGGATGAGATAGGAATATTGATACGACAACAACGTAAGGTAACCGAAAAAGTGCACGAGATTATGCAGCAGGCAAAGGCCACTACAGCTTATATTTATGAAGCCAGTAAGGCTCTGGGAACCAATGCTGAGAGTGTGTCAGAAGGCGCCACTGAACAAGCCTCATCAGTTGAAGAGGTCTCTTCTTCTGTGGAGGAGATGGCAGCAAATATTAGCTCTACCTCCGACCATGCACACAACGCCGAGAAGGTTACCAAGGAGGCTGTTGAAGGCATAAGACAGGGAAGCGAAACAACCGGACAGACAGCTGAAAGGATGAAACGTATTGCCAACCAGATTCAGATTGTAAATGACATTGCTTTTCAAACGAATTTGTTGGCACTTAATGCGGCCGTGGAAGCCGCCCGAGCTGGCAATGAAGGCAGAGGTTTTGCTGTGGTTGCTGCGGAAGTACGAAAGTTGGCCGAGAAAAGCCGTGAAGCTGCCGATGAAATTATTCAACTGGCCGATAGTGGCGTAGAGGTAGCCAGTAAAGCGGGTACACAAATGCACGACTTGGTGCCGGAAGTGGAGAAAACGGCATCATGGATTCAGGAAATCGCCATTAGCAGTAAAGAATTGAATCAGGGTGCCGGGCAAATTAATAATGCTGTTCAACAATTAAACTCAGTAACACAGCAGAATGCCTCAGCTGCCAGTACTTTTTCGGAAAGAGCACAAGAGTTACGCGAGCAAGCCAATGAATTGGCTGAGATTATCGCCTATTTTAAGTCAAAGAACTAAAAACGCATATTATGTTACGAAAAATGAACATTGCAACACGTTTAGTCGTGCTGATATCCCTTATGGTTTTGTTTGTATTAATTGTAATGGCACTATTTTGGAACGGCTTTCAACAAGTAAATTCGCGCAGCATCAGTAGTACACAAAATATTATGATGGAAGGCGAGCGAAATAAGCTCCAGGTGTCCACGCATGCGATGGCCTTAGCTATTAGCGATGCGATTAATACGTTGCCGGATGATGAGCAACGAAAAGAGAAGATCCGTTCCATGGTAGATCAGGTGCGCTTTGAGCAGGATAAGTCGGGCTATTTCTTTGTTTATGAAGGGACCCTAAATATTGCCCTGCCGACACAAAAAGAGCGTGTAGGACAGGATTTGGGCAATACTAAGGATGAAGAAGGGAACTATTACGTTCGCGAACTTGATCGTGCAGCGAAGAGCGGGGGAGGTTTTGTTGAGTATGTATTTCCAAAGCCTGGAAAAGGAACACAACCAAAACTTTCCTATGCCGAAATGATTCCAGGCACCTCTTATTGGATTGGTACGGGTGTCTATATCGATAATGTTAACGAAGCAAAAGCATCCATACGCGAAGAGCTTATGGGGTTATCCCGTAAGGTCGTGATTCGTATTAGTATTGGCTTATTAATTGTGCTGGTAGTAGTAATTATCCCTTTTGGTTTGGCTATTCGCCGAAGCATTGTCGTTCCTGTACGTTATGCCATCGAAACGGCTAATAAAGTAGCAAAGGGAGACTTGAACCAAACGTTCCGCATCGATTACGATGATGAAATAGGAGTTCTTCAGCGAGCGCTGAAAAATATGGTGGAGCAATTGGAAGGTATTGTGGGTAATATTATCCGAAGTTCCGAACAAATAGCTTCCGCCAGTATGCAGTTAAGTTCCACTTCACAAATGATGTCGCAAGGGGCAAATGAGCAGGCTTCTTCCAGTGAAGAAGTCTCTTCATCAATGGAGCAGATGGTGGCCAATATCGATCAGAATACGGACAATGCGAAAGAAACAGAAAAAATCGCTGAATCGGCTTCTGTAGGAATAAAAGAAGGCACCGAGTCGGCAAACAGGGCCATTGGTTCTATGTCGCAAATTGCCGATAAAATTTCCATCATTAACGACATTGCATTCCAGACCAACATATTGGCTCTGAATGCTGCCGTAGAGGCAGCTCGTGCAGGAGAGCATGGTAGGGGATTTGCAGTAGTGGCAGGTGAGGTACGAAAGCTTGCCGAACGTAGTCGGGAAGCGGCCGAAGAGATTGACGGACTTTCGAAAAGTAGTGTGGATGTCTCGAAAGTTGCGGGTGAGCGCCTGAATGCTGTGATGCCGGAAATTAATCGAACCGCACAATTGATAAAGGAGATTAGCAGTGCCAGCGTAGAACAACGTTCCGGAGCCGAGCAGGTAAATAACGCCATTCAGCAGTTGAGTCAGGTAACACAACAAAATGCAGCCTCCTCCGAAGAGCTTGCAACCAGCAGCGAGCAGCTTGCAAGTCAGGCGGATCAGCTTAAAGACGTGATTCAATTCTTCCAGATAAAAGAGCAAGGTGATATCCGTGGCAGGAAGCATGAAAAACCTGTAGCGAAAAAAACAAAGTCCTCAAACAATAAAACAGAGAAAATGGAATCGGCCAATGCTACCCAAAAAACTTCCAACCCAACCGCGTCAACAGACAAGCCAGTTGGATTCGACATACAGCTAGGTGGCGACAATTCCTTTAAGGATGATGAATACGAAAAGTACTAACAAAAATAACTATTCACAAGCTGTTTGCTTACAGCTCAAGAAATGAATCTGCTATGAAGAAAAGAACCTATTATCTTATTTTAATTTTGTTAATCCCTTTTGTGGGTAATGCGCAAGAAACTGAAAACAATAAACCCACAGTTGATATTGGAGGTTTTGTTCGTTACGAAGCTTTCTTTGATACTTATAAATCGGTAGATACCCGTGATGGTGATGTGTATCTTTATCCCAGAGCAGAAAATCTGGACATCGATGGCAACGACATTCACAAAAACAGGCAATTTGAAATGTTATCTCTGCAGTCGAGGTTTTATTTGACTCTTGGTGGCATCGATGCTTTTGGCGCAAAGACTTCAGGGAAAATTGAGGTCGATTTTGCAGGAACTTCACAAGCTTATGCTCGCATGTTGCGTGTGCGTCATGCTTTTATGAAATTTCAATGGGAGAAAGCTGAACTTTTGTTGGGGCAAACCTGGCATCCCATGTTTGTAACTGCTTGTTTTCCTGCAACCATTTCCTTTGGTGCGGGTGTGCCTTTTCATCCGCTTAATCGTGCACCTCAGGCTCGTTATACTTACTATTTAAATACTACCTCAAGTGTCATGGGGGCTATGCTTGTACATGGTTATCATCGCAGTGTTGGTCCTTCTGATGCCCAGCGAAATGCAGGATTGCCCGATTTTCAGTTTCAGTATGTTTATGCTAAGGGGGAGACCGTTGCCGGTTTTACTGCCGGCTATAAATTTTTAAAACCCCGGCTTGAAACGGCCACCGGACGTGCTACAGATGAAATGATTGGGAGTTATAACCTGGAAGCTTTTGCCAAGCTTCCTTTAGGCCCTGTTACCTTGAAACTGGAAGGAATTTATGGACAAAACTTGACCAGCTATGTGATGATTGGGGGCTACGGGGCAACAGAAAACCCTTTGCTTGCCGACGATTATAGCTACCAGAATATACATTCTTATTCCCTTTGGGCCGATTTAAGCGGGGGTTCCGATAAAGTAGGTTATGGAATATTTGGTGGTCTCTCCGGGAACTTAGGAGCCGAGGATACCTACTATTCGGTAGGTTACGAGCGTGGCGAGGACTTGGATAAGATTTTTCGCATATCACCACGTGCAACCTTTACCTCTAACAATGTGATGTTTGCCCTTGAGTATATGTTGACCGGAGCAATTTATGGGGAGAATTTCAATGAGCAATTAGAGGTTACTGAAACAGCTGATGCAACCCTTAACCATCGATTGTTGTTTTCGGCGAAGTATAGTTTTTAACGTATAGCTCTTTTATACATAGAAACATGTTAAACATACGGCAGAAGATCTGGACCAGCTATATAATCATTAGTTGCTTTGTGGCTTTTACCATTGGAGGGCTGAATTTGTGGTACTCCTGGCAAATTACACGTGAAGAAGCCCGGAAGAAATTACTTGATGAAGCAGGTGCATATGCACTAGAGCTGGAAACCGCCTTCGAACAGCTGGAGACTTATGCCCAGACCCTTGAAGGTGTTGTAAAAGCTACCTATCATCCAGAGGAGCACTACGGCACTGTAGAGGGTATGGAGATGTATAAGCAGGTACTTTTGCCGGTTGTGGAATCGCTTTGTAATGAGCTTCAACCCCTCAGTATGTGGGTTGTGTTTCATCCCGATGTAGCCCCGGGGGCTCATACGGTTAGTTTTTTGCGAAATGATAGTACTTATACACGAGAACCGGAATACAGTCCGGAGCAATTTGATTTGTCGGCCCCCGACATGCGTTGGTGGACAAATGCCATGAAACGTGGTAGTTATTGGACCAAACCTTACTTCTGGGGAAACTGGAATATGGAGCTTATTACTTATGCCCAACGTGTCTCGATAAATGGGAAACCGATCGCTGTGCTGGGCTCCGATTTTAATTTCAATAAGCTTCGGCGCTCTCTATCCACAAAAAGAGTTTATGAAACCGGGTATATCTTTTTGCTAAATGATTCATTAGATTATATAGTTCATCCTCAATACCAGGGAGGAAATTTGAAACATCTGCTGAAAAAGGAAGATGCCCGGAACCTGAACGAACTATTGGTAAAAAGTAGGCGAGGTATTTGGGAGTATGAGTGGGAAGGAGAGGATAAGATAGCGGGGATTATTCGTATGAACAATGGCTGGATTATTGGCGCTTCTCCCCCCTACAAGGAGATTATGGCAGATTTTAGAGCATTACGAAATAAAACCATCTTTATCATTCTTTTTGTTCTGGTTGCATCATGGGGAGTAGCCTATTTTCTGGGGAATTCTTTTACCCGACCTCTGTACAAATTGATAAACCTATTTCGTATAGGTGCTGAGGGCGATTTGTCGGTGCGTTCCAATTTGCCCCAGAAAGATGAAATTGCAGAGCTAGGTCACTATTTTGATCGTTTTATGGAAAGCATGGAACAGCTTATTGCCAGTTTGAATCAGTCGCAGATGCAATTGGAGGTAGCCAGACTTAAAGCTGAGGAGTCGGAAAAATTGAAAACCGTTTTTTTAGGAAATATATCCCATGAGTTACGAACTCCGCTAAATGCTATTGTGGGTTTTACGCGAATACTGGTGAAACGCGATTTAGCCAATGAAACCCGCGAACTTTACCTGGCGCATTTGAACGAAAGTACTGAACAACTTATTCAATTAATTAATGGTTTAATTGACTTTGCTCAGATTGAAGTGCAGCAAATGCTCATTAAGGAACATTCATTTGATTTGGAGGGGCTCTTCACCTCCCTGCAGGAAGATTACATGAATTATAAAAAGAATGTCTCGTTTAAGGTTAAACCTTCAAAGAAGATAAGGAAAATCAAAGGCGACCGCAAGCGAATTGAACAGGTGTTTCACCTGCTTTTGAATAACGCATTCAAATTTACAGAAGAAGGAACAGTGGCCTGTGGCTGTAAATATGAAGATAATGAAATTGTCTTTTTTGTTACCGATACCGGCATTGGCATACCCCAAGAGCTGCATAATATCATCTTTCGGAAATTTCGACAGGGCGATGAGCGGAGAAATCGGACTTATGGTGGTGTAGGTATTGGGTTAGCTTTAGCAAAGGCACTAGTCGATTTAATGCAAGGAAGAATTTGGTTTCGTTCTGATGTGGGAAAAGGAGCAACTTTCTACTTTACGATTAAGGGCACCACAAACGAACTTACGATTTCAGAGACCTATGTAAAAATAAAAGAGAAAACTAAAAATTAGATACGATGAAAAAAACATTCTTATTATTGGTAATATCAGTTGTAGCCATCTCGGCAAGGGCACAAGAGGCCAACCCGGAAAAGGACTCGAATGTTTCATTTTATATGAATGCCGATATTGTGAGTCGGTATTTATGGCGTGGGTTATTATACAGCCCGAATGTTAATATTCAGCCTACAGCAGGGGTGTCCGTTGGAAATTTCTTTATTGGTGCGTGGGGGTCATACGGAATTTCTGACAAATATGCCGAGGTAGATTTTTTTGCCGGCTTTGCCGCAGGAAATTTTATGGTTATGGTAAGCGACTACTATGCTGAAATAGAAACGGACATGACTGCAGTTGACCACTTTCAATGGGGGCGTGAGGAAACTAGTCATGCGTTGGAGGCGACATTGAGCTACACCTTTGCGTCCTCTTTTCCTTTAACGCTTACGGCAGCTACTTTTTTTTATGGGAACGATCGGGATGCAGAAGGAGATAATTATTATTCCACCTATATCGAGGGGAGTTATCCTTTTTCTTTTACCGATTATGATTTCACTCTTTTTGCTGGTGGAACGCCTGCTGAAGGGCTTTATGCCAATGAAGCTGCGTTGGTGAATTTAGGAGTCTCCGCCACCAAATCCGTCCAACTCAATGAACGGATTGCAATTCCGGTGTCTATGTCACTGGTATCTAATCCTAAAGCGGAGGATATATTTTTTGTAATTAAGGTAACGTTATAAATATTTAGAGACTATGAAGAAAGGAAGATTTATTTCATTAAAACAGCGATTGGGGTTAGTCGTAGGCATTGGTGTTTTTCTTACGGCAGCAATTCTGATCATCTATGCCACCATACAAACCCGTAATGAGGCTATTAGTTCGGCACGAGCCAATGCAGAGGCTTCGGCTCAGGATTTTGCCAGCGAAGTTATGCTGGAGATGGATGTGGCAATGACTTCGGCCAGAACTGTTTCCGATGCTTTGTCGGCTATAGGTGAAGGCGCGTCGTTGGAAAGGGAAGAAGCTGTGCTTATGGCGGAGAAAGTGCTTTTCTCGCATCCCGATTTTTTAGGTTTTACACTGGCATTCGAGCCCAATGCTTTCGATGGGCAAGATACCGCCTTTGTAAATGCCCCGGCACATGACGAAACCGGACGATTTATGACCTATTTAACCAAAAGTGGTGATGGGACTGCTGCGCGGGAAGTGCTTATCGATTACGATAATGAACAGGCTGCTCCCTGGTATTGGGTACCCAAAAGATCTCGCCGGGAATTTTTGACGGAGCCGGTTATTTATCCGGTACAAGGCAAAGATGTTTTTATGGTATCTTTTATGGCACCAATAATGGTTGATGGCCGATTTGTAGGTGAGACAGGGGTCGATTATACCATCGATTTTATGCAGGGAATGGTAGAGGAGGCTGGTTTTTATAAAGGGAAGGCTGCTTTGTCAATAATCTCTCACGATGGTGTTATTGCAGCACACAGCCAACGGGCTGAGAGTATTGGAGAATCATTATCAACGATCGAAAGTGATTTTAACAATGAACTCTCAAGGATTCAGCGTGGCGAGAATGTCGTTGAAACCGTAAATGACCAACTGATAGTAAATACTCCCTTAAATGTTGGTAGAACAGAGCGCCCTTGGCAAGTTCGTTTGCATATACCTATGGAGGAAATTACAGCAGAAGCGAATAGGCAAATGTGGCAACAGTTTATCATTGGAGCTATTTTGGTGCTTATTAGCATCCTTGTACTTCGTACTGTTGTTGCTCGTTTGATAGCTCCGCTTATCGGGATGGCCGATTTTGCGAATCAGGTGGCTGATGGCGATCTTACCTATAAGAAAGATAT
>JAWOEH010000007.1:0-14319 GCA_046482855.1 Bacteroidales bacterium
AACGTTTACCGGAAAAGGTTTAGTATGTGATTCAGTTTTCTTATCTCACGTTATAATTGTGCTCCTGGAAATCTGGTTTACAATACACTATTATCCAGAGAAATTTGTATTAACCTGTTTCGATTGCTTCGGTCCCTAGCAAAGACTTGCTTTTATGGAATTTAAGTAGGGAGGATGGGGATTATGTGAAAGAGGAAAGCTTTATCCAAAACACCCGCCTCACCCGCATCAAAAACTTGAAGTAGCAAACGTTGCAGGTGCCTTGCAGATAGTATCCAAATACACTTTTGTGCATACCGATTACCTGAAACTCTCCATCGCCCCACGGGCAGGCCTATATTGGATCCCGTCCGATCCCACTTCTTGAGAAACCGATCACACCAGTGCTGCTGTTACCTATCAAAATCTTAAGAAAACACATGCAGGCGCATATTTTAGCTATTGGAGGCACTACAGGGTCGCTATTTTATAAACGAAAAGTTGGCTTTGCAGGCAAGCATAAGTTCGCAAAATCACGACATCAGCCAATCGGTGAACAAAATAGACACCCAAGGCCTGCGGCCACCGCCCAATATGGGTGAAGTTTCATTTCTTACTGCTGGCATTGGCTTCTCGTACTGCCTTTGGGGCAAAAGCCATTGGTAACTAGTGATTGGTTGTTGGTTGTTGGTTGTTGGTTGTTGGTTGTTGGTAACTAGTTACTATTCACCAGCTACCAGTCACTAATCACCAGTCACTAATCACCAAATTAACAAGTTTGCTATTTTGTTGTTACAGAATTATGAAAAGGAAAATGACACCCAAACACAAGAAATTAATCAAACTGGCATTGGTAAATGCTGTTGTTCCCTGGGCTTTTGTGCTATTTATTGCATTACTTTCGGCAGTTGCTGGGGCCTTTTTCTCCCCAACACTGTTGCTGCCCGGTTCAGTTGTATTAGCCATCATAGCAATTGTCATTGCATGGATGCGCAGCAAGAAGTTATTGCGGGATCTTGCCGAAACAGAAGTAAAAGCCGTACCTCTTACCATAACTGAAAAGTTCACCCATAGGCCAGGAGACAATGGCTCGGATACACCCAATATGTATTGTGCCAAAGGGTGTGTGCTGGATTATGCCAAAGTGGCTGCCCCCACCTACCTGTTGGAAGTTGGAAATACCCAGTATGAGGTAAAAAATGAACTTTGGGGGCAAGTAGAAAAAGGCGATACGCTGCACCGCATTGAGTCGGTACACGAAGGCATTTTTCTGGAGCTCAGAACCGATTAGTCGCTTGAGGGCATGGCCACGCGCAGTACTTTTGCGCCTCGTTTCTTTTTATGCTTTAAATCGTGCAGAGCCCGATTGGCATCGTGAAACATATACTCCTCGTATACCGGATGTATCGGGACCTCAGCAGCTAACTGCATGAAGGCCTCGACATCGGCGTGAGTCACATTGGCCACGCTCTTAATCTCCTTCTCCATCCACAAATGCTTGTTGTAGTCGGTATAGAGCAGGTAGTGCTTGTCGGCCTCCTCCTTGCGAATGGCATTTATCACCAAGCGGCCGCCGGGCAACAGGTTATTCAGCGAAGCCAATACGGGTTTCCAGGCGGGAGTGGTGTCGATAATGGCCTGCACACGCTCTGGCGGTTCCTCGTCGATATCACCGCACCAGAAGGCCCCCTCTTGCTTCGCAAATTTTCGCTCCTCAGGATTTCGGGCAAACACCAACACTCGGGAGTCAGGATAGGCATATCCCAATATTTTCAGCACCAGATGTGCCGAAGCACCAAAGCCCATAAGGCCTATACTTTGTCCGTTCTGAAGATGAGTTAAGCGCAGAGCCCGGTATCCCACAGCACCCGCACACAGCAAAGGTGCTGCCTCGGCCTCGTCAAACACCTCGGGAATGTTTACGGTAAACTTCTCGGGCACTACCATGTATTCGGCATAGCCCCCATCGGCATCACGACCGGTAGCCCGAAATACCGAACAGAGGTTCTCTTCTCCCCTTTTGCAAAAAGCACATGAACCACAAGCCGAATATATCCAGGCCACACCCAGACGTTGCCCTTTTTGCCTGAGAATACAGCCTTCACCTAAAGTTACCACTTCCCCTATTACCTGATGCCCGGGAATGCGCGGGAAACTGTTGGGAGGGGTACGTCCCTCAATCTCATCCAGCTCGGTATGGCAAATGCCGCAAGTGAGTACACGGAGCAATACCTCTCCTGCTCTTGGTTCGGGCTTTGGGCGCTCGGTCTGGCTAAGCGGTTCGTTATCGGTATGTAAATCGGTGATTTTGGTAATTTCCCAGGCTTTCATAATGCTTATTTTCGGTAAGATCGCGTTGTAAAACCGTGAAGTTAGCAGGAATCGCCCGTAAAGGCAAACAAAGAGGGGGGAAATTGGGACAGCGTGCAGGATTAAGGAAAGGGAAGTAGTAGGCAGCAGGTAGTTCACTCAGTATGGCAATACATTTCTGATAGAAAAGTTTGCCGAAGGTTGAGACAACGACTAAAACACAAAAGATAATGGAATGACATGTCGACTTATAATTCACTTTTGGGTCATAAGAGATTGAATGAAAGCAGAAATTGGAACAAGAAAAATGGACAACTCAACAACTAAACAGCAAAAAAATCCCGGCTCAAGCAGCTGCCTGACCGGGACATTTACTGTTATCGTCGTTTATTGTAGGTAATCATGCACATTTTGCAAATCGTATTCGGGCGAAGCATCAAAGAAGAGGTTCAGTAAATTCATGTGCCCGGCACCAAAAATGACAAAAATCCGGTCATCAGGAGTGGTCTCAAGACGCTGAATATTTCTGAAGATTCGCAAATTCCGGTTAAACCACCAGCCTGTGGTAAAATCCACACCAAACTGCTCGTCATCCGGTAATTCGTATTTAAATACACCAACCAGGTAGTTTCCCAGGTCGCGTTTAATACGTTCTTCCTGATTAAGCCGTTTCAACTCTGCAATAATACCCTCGGTTTTGAAAACTTCTTTTTCGTAACGGTACGATTTCAACAAAGTATCCGGATGGTGGTAGAAGTAATCCTTGAAATCCTGCATGGCCGCAGAGTCATTCTCCTCCAGAAAAGCTTGCACATTGGTCATATTGCCCCCCCAACAATCAACACAGTGCACTTTATCGAGCCCGGCTAGTTTCGCCAACCGAAATCCCACTTGCTGCACTTCGTTTCGCGACAGGTCATGATTACCTGCCAGATATGCCTGATATAGTGAGTCGTAGTGCACCTGCCATCTGGGTTGAGCTTCCACAACAATTTTTGTGGGTTTAAATGCATTGATCTTTTCAGCAAGCAAGGCCAATTCTTCTTGGTATTTAGGATCCAACACATCAATCTGGTCTTCCTTCTCGATTTTCTTCACATCATGATTGCCAAAGGAAAAATGGAAAGTGCCTAAAGTAAGTACCTCTGTCTGTTTATGATTGCCGTATACGTTTTTCTTATTCTCTTCAGCATCATTTTGTGTTTTGATGTTGTTACACGAAATCATGGTCCCCATGATCAGGAGTGCAGGTAGTATTCGTCTTTTCATAAGTTGGTTTTGTTAGAAATTCGATCTAATGACGAGTGAACTTACCACATGCTGCAGGCTACAGCATGATTAGCAGATAGAGAACTGGTAATGAGGGATAAAAAAATCTTGACAATACTGCTAACCTAAGATGTAGAGGAAGTTTAAAGGATATGAATAAAGCAGGTTAGCTTCCTGTTTGTAGCTTTAACAACCGGACAAATGGGTAGCACAAAAAGAAAAGCCGATCGTTGAATGACCGGCTTGTTGCTTTAGGAGATGGATATCTTTTTGGGAGGCCTGGGTTTTGCTTCCTCTTTTTTCGGTATATCCACCTTCAGTATACCGTTGTCGTATCGGGCCTTGATCTTGTCGCTTTCAACAATCTCAGGTAAAGTAAAGGAGCGGTTAAAGGACTGATAACTAAACTCCCGGCGACTAAATTGCTCGCCATCCTTTTCCTCATGCTCTCTCTCTTTTTCCGAACTGATAGTGAGCACATTGTTGTTAAGCTCAATGTTAAAATCCTTCTTCTCAAGACCAGGTGCAGCCATCTCCACATGAAAGGCCTCTTCATCCTCCTTTATATTTACCGAAGGTAAGGTGGTATTGGTTGTGGAGTAGTTCCTGTTCGACCAGTTCATTAATTCATTATCAAAAAAATGGTCGAACATCGATGGTAATCGATCGGAAAATTTCATTAGTGTCATAGCTTAATCCTCCCATTTTTTAGTTAGACATTGGTTGTGTTTTCATAAAGATCTCCGACAAATAAAATACCAGGCGCAAAAATGGGAAAATCTGACAGAATACGACCCACAGTACTGACAATCTGTCCCTTACCACTGAAATTTTGGCAAACTTTTTCCTAATAAGCATTGAAAGGCAGGAGACGATAAACACTTGTGCGAAGAAAACGATGAAGGCAGGGATCACACTCTTTCAGCCTCAATTGCTAAGAGCTCACTAATAACCCCAACACCCTACTCTCTTGCTTTGGTGATAGCACCAGGCAGGATCTCGCGTCATACTATTCTGTACCCATTTATCATGGCTCCATTGAGGCCGATCACACGAAATCTTCAGATCCACAGGCGCCGCACTAGTAAGCTGCATCAACCAACGAGCGGTTCATGCGGCATGGCAATAATTTCTTTGGAATGTTACAATGCGAGGGCAGCTCCAATACCCGCAAACACAACCAAAATAAGAATAATACCTACCAGGGAAATAGCTAAGCCCGCAATGGCTAAACCTTTGGGTTTTCGAGTCAGCCCAATAGCTGAAAAGACAAGCCCCAAAATCCATGATATCCAGCCGAGTACGGGTACCCAACCAAAAAACAGGGCTACCAGAGCCAGCACAAAACCGGCAGTCCCGATTCCATTTGTGCTGCGTACCTGTTGTTGATAAACAAATTGCTGTTCTGATGAACTTTGCACGTTACTTTGCATTTCTTCCGACATGATAGATAAATAAATAGATGAATAGATTGTTATTGTCTACAAAACGTAAGGAAAAAATTTGGCTAAGTCCTTACGAATGAGTCTTTCCTGCTTTAAAAATTGTGTTATAAGGCAAACGAACGCCACTGAGTCATTCTTTAAAACCAAACCAGCTTTTTATAGCCATTTCCCTTGAGCGCTGCCATGTTATTGCAAAGCTAAAATAGTAAAAATAAATTGAATTTTCAGAAGGCATACCTTCTACATGCCCGGACACACGAAACCTGTCATTTTAAACGACTTTAATAAAGCCACTTAACTTAAGAAATCACTCACATTCCCCACCCTTCCCAAATGGAAATAGCCTTTCGGGATACTGGTGATAAACTTGATTTACCAGGAATTGATATAAGAAGTAAGCTACAACACCAATCAACGCACCATGGCAGATTCTGTAAACAGGTTACATATCCTTTTGCCGGAAAACAAAGGATAAACCTGTACATGCAGAAGATTATTTTGTAACTTGTAATGGTCACTAAAAACACAACAAACACGAACAATCCACCTGTTATTACCCATAGAGGTAAACTATGTCCCATCAGTGGGATTGTTAAAATGAATAGGTACAAGCAAGATGTCAGAGAGTAGTGTAGAACAATTTTGGGAGCTAACAAAGAACAAGTTGCAAATTTACCTATGGATTAGCATCTTACTATTTTTGTTTGTGCTTTTTTTCCAACCTTTTAGCACGAAAGCATTCGAATTTGAAAACAAAGTCCTCTTTTTTGCCGGTTTGGGATTGATTGCTTTTCTTTTTCTTCTCCTGAATCAATTCTTCTTCCACAACCTCTTACTCCGGCCCGAAAGAGATGAACCCAATGACTCTGTGCTTTTTCACCTATATTATACAAGCCTGGCAGTAACTACCAGTGTTGGGTTTACTTTTTATCTGCGTTATGTGGGTGGGGTACATATAACCTTTAGTACAGTAGTAAAAATTGTATGTATAGGCGTCAGCTTGCCTGTAAGCCTTCATATAAATGACAAACTCGCTTCCTATCAGGAGCGTTTAAAAGTTCTTTTCCAGGAAAATCATGATCTAAAAACTCGCCTGCATAAATTGTCAGAGATCTACACAACCAAGTCCATCGAGATTCTTTCGGAAAATGATGCAGATAGTTTCAGTGTGCAGATTTCAGCCCTTGTGTTTGCAAAATCGGCCAATAACTATGTGGAAATTGGCTATATGAGTGAGGGAGAAATAAAAAAAAGGTTACTACGAAATACACTTAAGCATGTTGAACGACAACTCAGGGAATACAACATCTTTATTCGCACACATCGCACCAGTCTGGTTAATATTGAATTCATCGACACACTGAATAAGCAATTCAACTCCTATTGGTTAAGTCTGAAGAAAACCGACGAAATCATCCCGGTGTCACGTCAATACTTGTTAAAGGTTAAGGGCTTGCTGTAAGGCCAAAGGTGCGAGTGGCACTCGCAATCAACCAGTGCAAATTACCTCAGAAAAGGTTCTCCATCCCAAAGGGAATACTGTTAATCCCTTTGATTTGACCTCATTGCAAATGCGCTTTAAATTTGCAAAAACAGAGTACTAACAGAAATAGCCAGGGCCATGAACATACTACTTGTCTATCCGCAATACCCGGACACCTATTGGAGCTTTAAACATGTCTTAAAGTTTATCTCAAAAAAAGCAGCAGTTCCTCCTTTGGGCTTAGCTACTGTTGCAGCTATGCTCCCCAAAGACTGGCAAAAGCAACTGGTTGATTTGAATGTGGAAGCCCTTACCGACAGCCATTTGGAATGGGCCGATTACGTGCTTATAAGCGGTATGTATATCCAAAAAAAATCCATAGCGGAGATTCTTCTTCGCTGCCAAAGGTATCCGGCTAAGGTGATTGCCGGCGGCCCCTTATTCACGCAAGAATATAAAAATTATCCCCAAATTGATCATTTCATTCTTAATGAAGCAGAAATAACACTCCCTCTCTTTCTGGCTGATCTAAAATCCGGAACAGCTAAAAAACTTTATCAAACTGATGCCTATGCCGATCTATCACAAACCCCTGTCCCTGCTTATCATCTATTGAAACGTAAGGCCTATTTCTATATGAACTTACAAATTTCCAGAGGGTGCCCATATAATTGCGATTTTTGCGAGATTACGGCTTTACTGGGGCATAAGGTACGAATGAAAAGCACCCGCCAGATTTTAAATGAGCTCGACACTTTGTATAATCTTCATTGGCGAGGACCCGTTGCTGTTGTTGACGATAATTTTATTGGCCAAAAGAAAGTGATAAAGCAAAGTTTACTGCCGGCAATAATCCAGTGGATGGAAGCGCATCACTACCCTTTCAGCTTCAATTCTCAAACCTCCATCGATCTTGCCGATGATAAAGAGTTATTGCGCATGATGCGCAAAGCGGGTTTTACCTCAACCTTTATCGGCATCGAAACACCCATGGAGGAATCGCTGCATAGCTGCCACAAAGTGCAGAATGAAAACCGGAACTTACTGGAGAGTGTTAAGCAAATTCAACAAGCGGGTTTGCAGGTATCAGGCGGCTTCATTGTGGGATTTGACAGCGACAACTCGTCGGTATTCCAACGTCAAATCGATTTTATCCAGAAAAGTGGTATTGTAACAGCCATGGTAGGCCTTCTGAATGCGCCAAAAAATACACGCTTGTACAACCAGATGAAAGAAGAAAACCGGCTGACCGAGGAAGCCACAGGTAATAATACCGATTATACCATGAATTTCGTTCCCAAAATGAATACCCGCGATCTTTTAGCAGGATACCAGCACATTATCCAAAGCATCTATAGCGAAAAAGCCTATTATCAAAGAATCAGAGAACATCTTCGTATTTACCAACCTGTTAAAGCGGGTAAAAGCCGTGTAGATATTGCTCATATACAGGCATTTATTAAATCCATCTTTATCCTGGGAATCGCCAACAAAAAACGGCTGGAGTACTGGAAGTTTTTCTTCTGGACGCTGGTAAAGACCCCTCACCTCTTCATCAATGCTATAACTTATGCCGTGTATGGTTATCATTTTCGAAAGATATACCGATTGTAAAACCGGAAAAATCATGTGGTACCCAACAAAATTGGGGAATTATCTATTCACTTATCGTTAACATATCAATACAAAAACAAATAAGCAACAAACACTAAGTAAAATATTGTATATTAATTTCTTAGACATAACTTGTCAGCGTTGATTTCAGCTCTTCAATTATTTGCTCTTTTAACCAAGTAGGTTTTAAGACCTTCACATTGGCGCCATACATGAGAATACGCTGTTTCAACTCGTGATTCGGAATCAAATACAGACTTACTATTATCTTATCACCTTGCTTTTCGATCTTTTGTGAGTGGTGCAGGCGTTTTGTTTGTATGTACTTTGCCTGAAATTCAGTAAATTCAAGTTGCACTTCTTCCAATTGGGCCTCACTGTAGGTTACGCCAATGATATTATCAAAACGTTGTTTGATAGCCAACGACTTATCGAACTCAAACGAAAGAGGCTTAACTTCCAGATCTTGAATACGGTCAATACCAAAAGTGCGGATAGTATCAGTATTATTTATGGTACCAACCACATACCAACGGTTCTGATATTCTTTTAACAAATAGGGACACACTTTATAATGGGTTTGTTGTTTCGTCCAGAAATTCAGATGATTGAATTCAATAATCCTTTGATTCTTTGTGGCTTGCAATAAATTATTCAGATAATGAATGCCATGCAGCTCCACATGATTGGCTTCCACATGTATGAAATCACTCACACTTTTGTAATCCTTAAATCCTTCAAGATAGGTTTCGGAAGAAACCGCAGTCATCAGAATTTGCAAGAATGTATTAACATCGGTACTGTTTTCCGGGAAAAAGTGATAGCCTTGATAAGCTTCCACAAATCGGATATCCATATCAAACTCATTGCGCAGTTGATCCTTATCACGCTCAAAAGTTCGCATAGAGCACGGAATTCCGTGCTCTTCCACAAAATCAATAATTTCTTGTGCTGCAGGATAATAAGCTTTGCTTTTTGTCTTTTCGATAATCAGCAAGAACCGTTTTAGTTTCGCCTGGAATGACATACTCAATTACAATTTTCATGAACTACAACCACTTTCTCAAGCTCTGGAAACAAGTCAATGTTATTTGTTTCCATATGAATCTTATTCTTTATTAATTTTAAAGATATTATTTTTCCTGATTATAACCAGCATATTTCAAAAGCCCTAAAACGGTGCCATTGCTTCTATCACGAATGGTTTCATCCACAGTAGTTCCAAACCCCGAAAAGGTTGCATATTTCACCCACATCGAAGGGAATAAATGTCTTATTGCAACAAAAAGTTGCTCATCATACGAAAGTCCACCACAAAGCACAATGCTCGAGCACATAAAAAACAATTGATGCGACAAGATCTCACTAGCACACGCTTTTATTGTTTCTGCTGGATTTCCAAAATGAGCAAAAGTAAATAGATGATGAAATTCCTGATGGTACTTCAGGGAAACATTTAAAACGGAATACCCAAAATTAAATACAAACACTGCATCCTCCTTTATTGCATATAAAGGCGCTATTGATTCCGGAACAAAACTTTTAGCTCTTAAACCAGCATTTATCAAACAGCTTTCAACATTTTTTAATGCGGCCATTTGTATAAAAACATGCCGAAAGTTTCTAAGGGGTGTGCTTTCTGTAAACCGCTCTGAACTTACATGTTGGCCGTTTATATTACAAACTAAATTCGCTTGTTCAATGTTTATATCCCTCTTTACCAATTCTAAAACTTGCTTTATAGCACGGGTAGTGTCTGAAAGATTATAGATAATGCCTCGTACAACACTTTTTGATTGAACCTGAGAAAGTGTCAATAGCTCCAAGTCGCCAGCATCGTCTTTCTTAGCTAAAGCAAGTTTCACACTGTAAGAGCCTATGTCAATTGCTGTATAAAACTCCATTTGCTCGTTTTTATTTACTTATTTATTTACTTGATATTGGCAAAGCTAGAGAGAGGCTCTGCCAAAACTTGTCAGTGCTCAAGAAAATTTATCAAACCACTATTTTTTTCTATCTTAGGGCAACAAACCCTGAAGTATAATGGCATGACACCTGAAACCTCCCTCAACTCCCATCGTTCCGATGCGCTGATGCTGCTGGCCGCCATTCTTTGCTATGGCATTACCCTGTGGCATGGCTATGCCCTGGACGATACCATTGTGATTACCGAGAACCAATATACGCAACAAGGTTTTGAAGGTATCGGTAAGATCCTCACCTCCGATGCTTTCGAAGGATTTTACGGCGAAAAAAAGTCGCTGGTGGCAGGCGGACGTTACAGGCCGCTATCGCTGGTTACCTTCGCCATTGAACAATCGCTGTGGGGCCAATCAGCCTGGCTCAGTCACCTAATCAACCTGCTGCTGTTGGCTTTTACAGGCATGGTGCTGCAGCGCCTTACCGACCGGATCTTTCCGACAAATAAGAAACCTACCCGCCTAACACTGGGCGTGATTGCTGCCCTCCTGTTTATTACACATCCCCTTCATACCGAGGTGGTGGCCAACATCAAAGGGCGCGACGAGCTCATGGCGCTGCTATTTAGCCTGCTTGCAACCCAACAGGCACTGTACTACCTGAAGCGCCAAAAAAGCAAGTACCTGTGGGGCGGCGCGCTGCTATTTGCCCTGGCACTGCTCTCCAAGGAGAACAGCATCACCTTTTTGGCACTCATTCCGCTGGTTTGTTACCAGATCTTGCCGAAAACCAACATACCCAAGGAACAACGAGGCAAGCGTATTTTGCGGTATATGATGCCGTTGCTGGCTGTAACAGTGCTTTTTATATGGCTCCGCCACACCATTGTGGGCGGCGGCCCGGGCGCACCTCCCAACGAGCTGATGAACAATCCTTTTCTTGAGGCCACGGGAGGGCAAAAGTTCGGCACCATCTTTTACACGTGGCTTCGCTACCTGGGGTTGTTGATCTTCCCGCACCCGTTAACCTACGACTATTACCCTTATCACATATCGCTGCACAACTTGTGGCACCCCCTAAGCATTGCCGGGGCATTGAGTTATCTGGCTCTGGGGTTGCTTGCCATTCACGGATTGGCAAAACGGAAAATTTATGGCCTTTCCATTGCATTCTACCTCATTCCTTTCAGTTTGGTATCCAACCTGCTGTTTCCGGTAGGTACTTTTATGAACGAGCGCTTTCTCTACTTCTCATCGGTAGGCTTTGTGATGCTTTTAGCCTATGTATTGGTTCGCGGTTTGCCCAACATACTGCCGCATAAGGGCAACGTTTTGGGAAGATCCCTGCTCATTCTTTTGCTATTGGCCTATGGGGGCAAAACAATTCACCGGAGTAGTGTATGGAAAGATAATGAAACCCTGTTTCTGACGGATGTCAAAACTTCGTCGGGCAGTGCCAAGTCGAATGTGGCTGCTGGCGGCACGCTGCTTGAAAAAGCCGCCAACACAAAAGATGGTGATACGAAAAAAGAGTTGCTGCAACAGGCTGAAAATTATCTGCAAAAAGCCATACACATTCACCCAGACTACAACGATGCCCTTTTGCTGTTGGGCAACCTGCAATTTGAAGCCGAACGGCCGGCAGACAGCACATTGAAATATTATGCCCGCATATTGCAAACGGCACCTGACCATAAACAAGTATATCAGAACCTGCCGGCAGTTATGGCAAAACTACCAACACCGCACAAGCAAATTGCCTGGTACCAGAGGCTGCTGAAGCACAACCCCCAACGGTTCGAGCTGAATTACCAGCTTGGATTGCTCTATGGGAAAGTACTCGGGCAATTAAATGAATCTACTGCCTATTTTCAGCAAGCTTTTGAGGCCAATCCCAACCATGTGGGCATGCTAAAAGATTACAGCGTAGTTTTGGGCATGCTTGGCCGGTTTGAAGCGTCGAACCAGCTCCTTAAACGCGCCAGCGGGTTGCGTCCCAATGATGCGCAAATCTACATCAACATGGGCATTAACTATCGGCAGTTGGGCGAAACGAAAAAGGCCAATGCCAGCTTTCAGAAAGCCAACCAGCTAAAAAGTACGCAACCATGATCAACGAACACAAAATAGTGGTGGTACTCCCGGCCTACAACGCGCGGCAAACGCTGGCGCAAACCTATGCCGAAATTCCCATGGTGTATGTCGACGAGGTACTGTTGGTGGATGATTACAGCACAGACAACACCCATGAGTTGGCGTGCGAACTGGGCATTAAAAACGTGGTGGTGCATGACAACAACAAAGGCTACGGCGCCAACCAAAAAACGTGCTACCAAAAAGCGTTGGACATGGGTGCCGACATTGTGGTAATGCTGCATCCCGATTACCAGTACACTCCTGCCCTTCTGCCCGCCATGGTTTCTGCCATTGCTTGGGGAACCTTTCCGGTAATGCTGGGTTCGCGCATTTTGGGAAATGGTGCCCTGAAAGGCGGCATGCCCTTGTACAAATACCTAGCCAATCGGTTCCTTACCTTCTTCCAAAATCTGGTAATGGGACAAAAGCTTTCCGAATACCACACAGGCTACCGCGCTTATCACCGAAAGGTACTGGAAGCAATACCCTTTATGCAAAACAGCAACGACTTTCTGTTCGACAACCAGCTGTTGGCACAAATCGCCTACGCAGGGTTTACCATTGGCGAAATCAGCTGCCCCACCCGATACAACGAAGCAGCTTCCAGTATCTCGTTTCGGCGCAGTGTTAAATACGGTTTTGGGGTTTTAGGCGTATCCATAAAGTACAGACTGAGTAAGTTAGGGTTTTGGCAAGATCGGATGTTTAAAATGAAGTAAGGAAGAGTCCCCTTTTTGAAGAGCTGCCTCAACCTTAACCTCGCCCTATATTTTTCTTCATGCAGGAGCGGTACATTTGACATCGCCCTTGGTTGAAGTTTGGTTTATTAAAACCAGGCTAAACACTTGCTTTAATTTCATAGGCTACCAAAAGGTTATGCATTCATCTTTTTGTTTTTGAGCTTTATCATTAATCTTACTAGATAACTTGCCTTCGAGAGCCCTTCGGTTACATTCAGGAAGCTCCTACCTTCTCACTCCGGAACCATTAAGTCAAACAACACATATATGGTTGTTATTATGCACTTTATAATATTTTACTTATCTTTAATACAAATACCAGAAATATGAAAAACTTTGTTTGTTTATTGACACAAATCTGCCTGATTACCGTACTAGCAATTGCAGTAAATAGTAAGCTTTTTGCAACAACCCAAAAAGCAAACTACGAAGAATTCCAAGGAACACCAGAAAGAGACAGAAACAACCAACACCAAAAACCCAATGTCCACTACCGATCACTAGGACTAAACGAATTCGACTACTATGCATCAGGAGATGTCGACAACGACGGAATCCCAGGAACACTAGAAGACGCACAAAAACTAAAAGAAGGACTACAAAACGACAACCTAACACAAAGAGAAAAATACAGAGCAGATGTAAACGCCGACGGAGTAGCAGACTCATTAGACACAAAAGCAATAAACGCCTACGCAAACGGCGACGGAAAACTAATCGGAATAGACTACACCTCCCCTGACCACACCCTTGAAGAAAAAAAAGAATTCGTAACAAATATTTACAGAAATTGTTTAATGCCAATGCTCCCACACACATTTAATGCAGCAGGCGAAATGGTTTTACTAACAGACGGCTGGACCTGCGGTCCATACGCAACTCAAGCAATGATTGCATTAAAAGGTATTTCAGATATTGATAAATATCTAGAAAGATCTTATATTAGCAATCCCGACTTTGTAAAAACATTCAACACAGAAGTCAATGGTTTATTTAATATTCAAGCAAATATGAGGTGGCAAAAAACAAAAAACAATATTATGCACATTATTACAGACATACCCCTAGGAGACGATTTAATGAATCCCGATCATCATTTAGTAATAGATTCTCAAACAGGAAGACTTGCAGGAATTGGAACTGTCTATCACGCTTCAAAAACAACTGTTGACCAGGTATGGGAAGGAATAGGAGATGATGGAGAATTATATTCTCATATAATAAACAATTCCAACATAAGAAGTTATTGGGTAATAGACGACAAAATAACAGAAAATCCAGATGTAGATTTCATCAACGAAGACTATGCCTACAAAAGATACGAAGCCCCAGAAGGCGAATCAACTCTAGAACAAAAAGTTTACGAATACGACGATAGCAAAAATTATTCATTAGAGGAACTTAACGCAGAACCAGAATTCTAC
>JAWOEH010000182.1:0-55357 GCA_046482855.1 Bacteroidales bacterium
AATTGCCTGCGTCAGCAGCCCCAACATTTGAAATGGTAAGGTTGTTTGTGGCAGCACCTGATATATTTGCATCATTTGCCAGTTCTACATCAGGTGTTCCCACTTTGTACCATTGGTAGGATAATGTAGCCCTGCCCGTAGCGGTTATAGAAAAGTTGGCAGATGCATCTATACATATATCCGTCTGATCGATTGGTTGTGAGGTAATCTTAGGTTGGCTGTTTCCAACTCCAAATTGAGTGCCTGAGCCGGCATTGTAGATGTCACCTGTAAGATCGGCTCTTTTAACCGTGTTTCCGGTTGCGTCAGTATGCGTTCCATCGAGTAACCAGGCACCTCCATCAGTCCTTTTAATTATACGACTGCCGGCATTGATATTGGAAAAAGAGTTGGCATCTAGTTCAAGTGAGTAATCGGAGGAACTAAAACTGTTTCTTGCCAACAGAGACCAATATCCCGTTGTATGTTGCTGTGAAATGACCAGATTGTCTTCTTCAAGGGGGAGACCATTGGAGCCGGGGTCGCCCTCGATGAACTCGGCTACTACACTACCTCCTGTGGTGATTGTATTGATTTGTAGGCTGGTATTGTGGTTTGTCCCTGAGCTATTACCAACAGGAAACAAATATGTGCTTTCTGTATTTATTGCTCTCTCGAAGGCTCCTATGATGGCACCACTGGTATAATTTAAGGAGGTTGGTGTTGGATTGGATAGATAGATGGAATATCCATTGCCAGTGATATTACCATTCAACATGGTGAGTGTCCCTATAGTTGAATAAGTTACAGTAATATCGCAGCCAAGTGAAATGCCGGAAGGATTGTTTATCTCAAGCCCATCAAATATTTCTCCTCCTGTGCTGCTAAATGTCTGCTGAGATGTGCCATTGCATATTAAAGTAATTGCTCTTTCGTCAAATCCATCATTGTTACTTGATGAATTTGTCCAGTTTCCTTTTAAGTAGACATCATTTATTGGGTAAAAAAGTGCTTTTTCTTGAATTGATAAATTTCCATCAATTTGTATGCTATTACTAGAAGTTTTCTGTCCTGCAGTTGTCCCAGCCAGCTCAAGATTGTAGTAACTACTTGATGGTGGTATTATATTCTGATCTCCGTCTCCATTGTAAATGATGGTATTTCCAACAGCGTCTGCTTCGAGAACACCATCTGTGTCCATTAAGTCATTGCTAATGCTTGAGTAATAGAGAGTACCCTCATTAATGAATGTTCCAGATAAATTGTTTGAATTAAGCCCCTCCCCAACATTAATGGTTGTTTGGTTTGTAATTGAATAACTTCCATCATATTCTAAAAACTCATTAAAATTAATAATACCATTTCCTGAGAACTCTATATTACCTGCTGCTCTTGCTCTGGTAATGGTTACATTATTGCTATTATTTACAATGTTGCCATATAACAATAAGTTTGCACTTGGGTTTGCGAATGAAGTCCATGTAGCTCCATTATCAATAAAAATATCATGAAATGTAATTATACCTGCACTGTTATTATCTGAGAAGGTTCCATACACATCAGTAGAGCCTGCAACATTAAAATTATAAGAACTAACTTCAAGTGTTGTTCCTGGATTAATAGTCAAATCTCCATCAACATCAATATTGGAAGTAATAGTTTTTGTACCCGATGTATTGGTTATTAAATTGTAATATTTATTTGCTGTTGGAGTTCTAATTGTTTGGTTTGCGTTTCCATTGTATTCAACAATGTTTCCTATAGCGGTTGCATCAAAGGTACTTCCTGCCTGCATTAATGTGCTTCCGCCATAATATAGTGTTCCAACATTTATAAATGTAGCAATTTGTCCTCCTGTAGAATTTAATCCCAAGGTTATGGAAATAGTACTTTGATTGGTTATACTATAAGAAGGTTGTATTTCAAGGTATTCACTAAATGACATTGAACCATTGCCACTTATTATAATATCGTCATAAACTCGAGCTCGTGTAAAATTAACATTGTTACTGTTATTTACTATGTTACCATAAATACGAACATCTGAACTTAAATTTCCTGCTAAGGAGCAAACTGCTCCTTCATTTATTATGATGTCATTATTAAAAATTAATGTACCACCATCATCTACATCGCTTAGAGTTCCTGAAATATTTGTTATTCCATTAATTCTTAAGGTATATGATGAAATTTCAAATAATCCTGAATTGATATATAAATCCCCAATAGGGTTAGGAAAATTTCCATTAAGGTTTACATTATGATCAATATCTATTCTAGATGGGGTAGTATTCTCTCCTGGATAGCCCTCGGTACTTGTGGGTGTTTGCCAAGTAGCTCCATCATACCTCTCCCATGTACTAAGGGTTGACCAGTTGCCATCCTGAACCGTCTGATAATCTCCAACATTCTGCCCCACCGCACTAGCCGAAAGCAGCACAAAAAGCAATAGCCCGCCTGCCAGGCGTGCATACCTGAGGCCGGAATCCCATCCTGCGACGAGAAAAATAAGTCTATTGCGTAAAAGGTCCTTCAATCCCGGTTCGTTAATTCAACTTCAAATATATCAAAATGTTAATAAATTGTTTAAAAAAACTGACTTTATATGAATGTAACCCTAGTTTAGCAAATCTTCAAATCCCTAAATCCAGAGTCGAATTTTTATCAAGGTGTAACTGTCAGTTGTTCAGAAGCTTTTACGATGTATGTGGGCAAAGGTTATTTTTTGAACACAACCCTTTTTTTATGATGAGCAAGCTGTTAATAACTGACTATATTCCAGCGGGTTGCTTTTTACACAAAAAACACACCATTTTTGGCAAGATCTTTCCGACAAAAAAATTCTTGTGTACCTTTGAGTGCACGAAAAAAACAAACCATGAATAAATACAGACGAATTTTATTAAAACTTAGCGGCGAAGCCCTTATGGGTAGCGACGCCTATGGTATCAATGCCGACATGCTGGCAACCTATGCCCGGCAAATTAAGAAAGTGGTGGAAAAGGGCGTGCAGGTAGGCATTGTGATTGGCGGAGGCAACATATTCCGCGGCCTGGCGGGTACCCAACAGGGGTTCGACCGTGTAAAGGGCGATCAGATGGGTATGTTGGCTACTGTTATCAATAGTTTGGCCCTGCAGCAGGCCCTTGAAAATGCCGGGGTTAAAGCCAAAACCTATAGCGCCATACGCATGGAGCCGGTGTGTGAATATTACATGAAGGAACACGTGATTGCCGATTTGCAGGAGGGTGTTGTTACCATTCTTTCAGCGGGTACCGGCAATCCCTATTTTACTACCGATTCGGCCTCGGCATTGCGGGCGGTTGAAATTAAGGCCGATGCACTGCTGAAAGGCACACGCGTGGATGGGGTATATACGGCCGATCCCGAAAAAGACCCAAAAGCCACCAAATACAACACACTCAGTTTTTCCGAAGCGTATGAAAAACGGTTGCGGGTTATGGATATGACCGCCTTTACCCTGTGTCAGGAGAATGATTTGCCCATTGAAGTATTCAACATGAATGCCGAAGGCGATCTGGAAAAATTGCTTTCTGGTGAACAGGTAGGCACCGTTGTGTGTAATGATAAATAGATATTTTTAGTACATTTGTTTGAAATCGTAAACTTAAATATAACCAGCTATGACTGAAGACGTTCAATTAGTTCTTGAAGATGTTGAGGAGAAGATGCAAAAGGCCCTTGATCATTTAGCCAATGAGTTGGCTACGATTCGTGCCGGAAAAGCCAATCCCCGAGTCCTTGATATGGTAACTGTCGATTACTATGGTTCGCAAACACCGCTAACGCAGGTAGCCAATGTGAGTACCCCCGATGCCAAAACCATTGCCGTGCAACCCTGGGAGAAAGCCATGATCGATCCCATTGAGCGTGCCATAATCAATAGTAATCTGGGACTTACCCCGGTGAATAACGGCGACATTATCCGTATTAATGTGCCCGCTTTAACTGAAGAACGCAGAAAGCAGCTGGTAAAGCAGGTCGGTGTTGAAGCCGAAAGTGCACGTGTGAGTATTCGTACGGGTCGACGTGAAGGAATTGAAGATCTCAAACAATTGCAGAAGGAGGGATTATCGGAAGATGAAACCAAAACTGCCGAGGATGTCGTACAGAAGAAAACGGATGCCTTTACGCACAAGGTAGAGGAGATGGTGAAGAAGAAAGAGGCTGATATCATGACCATTTAGGAACGATGTCCTCAAATATTCGTTTTTGAAATGGATAAAACGAGTTCCATATAGTTTAAGAAGTCAACCGGATGCTGGTTGACTTTTTCTTTACTCCGTTTGTGCCCCAGCCGCACAACCACAAGCTCCAACTCCGGCACCACAGCAATGTACTGGCCCAGAATACCGCGGGCGTAAACGCACCGATAGCCTTGAATGTGGGCTATCCACCACTGATAGCCATAAAAATCCACCGATGCCCCCTCGGGATCTTTGAGTTGCCAATTGGGCGATGTAGCGCGTTTCATATAGTGTGGTGCAATAAGTGTGTCGCCATTAAGAATGCCCCGGTTGAGTACCAGATTGCCAATACGGGCAAAATCGCGGGCCGTAGCGTTCAGGCAACAGTAGGCTTTGGCCATGCCTCCGGCTTTATCCAGGCTCCATTTTGCCGTATGTCCGGCTCCCAAGGGTTTCCATAACCATGTCTCGGCCAGTTCGCTCACCGATTTGCCCGTACTTTCGCGCAAGATAATGGCCAACAGTTGCGTGTTGGCACTTAGATATTCCCATTTTTCTCCGGGCGCCTCTTTGCGTGGCAAGGGGCACACCAAACTTCGCAAATCGTTGCCGTAATAGGCCTTTGTTGTTACCGAAAAAGGGTTCCAATAGCTCTCGTTCCAATCTAGTCCTGAGCTCATGGTTAATAGGTGTTCTACGGCAAGATCCTTATAACGATCAGCCTTATATTCGGGGATGTATTTCCCTACCGGGTCGTTTACCGATTGGATATAGCCTTCTTCAATAGCTCTGCCTATCAGCAGACTGATGACGCTCTTTGCGGCTGAAAAGGAGTTGCTAATGGTGGTGTCGGTATGGTTCAGAAAGTAGTGCTCCACCCGTAAGGTATCCTGTTGCATTATCAGGAAGGCCACGGTTTGGTAATGTTCCAGCAGCTTGGTTTGATCTGCTGTCAGCTTCTTTTGGGAGCCTTCAATTGGCCATTCTTTTATTTTTGCCGTATTTATGCGTGCATTTGGAAAGATCGTGTAATCGTATATGCCTGCTGTAAGGTAGCGTAATCCATTGCGCAGGTACGGATTGGGCTGGAAGGCTACCCATAAAGCAAAACCTGCCAGGATAATAACGCTTATTCGGGCTATGTGTTTTTGTCGCATAGGCTTGTCTATTCGGGTTCGGCACTGAATTGCTTTTGAATAGCACTGATAAGTACAGCGGGTTTAAGGGGTTTCACCAGGTAATCGTCCATGCCGGCATACTTTGCTACCTCCATTTCGCTCTCCATAGCATACGCCGTTTGACTGATTATGGGTATGTGTGGTGCCATGCCTTTTATAATTTTTGCGGCTTCGAACCCATTCATTACGGGCATTTTAATATCCATAATGATAATATCTACCTGCTTGCTTTGGATAATCTCAATTGCCTCCCGCCCATTGGTTGCATGGATAATTGTGGCATGGGTAGGTTTTAATACCTCTTTCAGGTAGGCAAAATTAGTGGGTTCATCTTCGGCAATAAGAATATTTTTTTCGTGCCAGTTAATGTGGTTAATTCCTTGTGACCTTTTTATTCTGGCTTCTCTTTTCTGCTTTGCAGGTATCAGAGGAATGGTAAAGGTAAATAGAGAACCTTTCCGGGGTTCACTGTCCACCCATATCTGGCCGCCTAACATATCCACAAGGCTTTTGCAGATAGCTAATCCTAATCCGGCTCCCCGGTAGAGCTTTGTTTTATCATCTTCCACCTTGTAGAACCGGTCAAAAACAATCTGCTGTTTATGTTTATCCATGCCTATACCGGTATCTTTCACATAAAGCTGGAGCTTTCGTGTGGTAAGGGTTGTGCAGCCCAATTCAATAAATCCGGAATCGGTAAATTTTAAGGCATTGTCAAGCAAATTGCTGATTACCTGGTTCAACCGATGCGGATCGGTACGGATGAGACGTTTTTGGGCATTTTCCGATATGTGCAGTCGAACATCTACCTGGCTTTTCCCTCGTTTCTTTTTTATCTCCTGATAGGCATCCACCAAGTCGTGCAAAAGTTTATCCAAATCACAATCCTTGTAGATGATTTTAAGCTGGCCGGCTTCAATTTTGGAGATGTCAATGATATCATCAATCAGGTGCAGCAAGCTGTTGCCGGAATTTTGTATCAGATCAATATAGTGTTCTTTCTCTTCGGTGGTAATTTCGGCATCCGACAATGTAAGCAGCTCGGTGAATCCTAAGATGGCATTCATGGGGGTGCGGATTTCATGCGACATATTGGCCAGGAAGGCGGATTTTAGTCGATCGGATTCTTCAGCTTTTTCTTTGGCCTCTTTCAGTTTCTCTTCCACCTGATCGCGTTCATTGTCCCGCATGCGTATTTGCTCTAACATGGTATTAAAGTCCTCGTATAGCAAGCCAATCTCATCGTTTGTTTTGGTGGGCAGTTTTAAGTCGTAGTTTCCTTCCAACGCAATTTTACGGGTAAATTGTGCCAAATCCAGTATGGGTTGGGAAATTAGCCTGTGCAGCTGATTGGCTAGCAAAAAGGCAATAACAAACATACCGGCCAGCGTGGCCAGTAACATGAGTATATGTTGTTGGATTCGCTGACGCATAAAACGGGTGCTCACGGATAATATTATGGCACCATAGGTTTCTCCCTGATAATTGATGGCATGTTCCACAACAAACCTGTTTTTTCGGTAGTAGTGTCTCGATTCAGGTTCTTTTTCGAGCAGCGGAGGAACATAATACTCTTCATTGCGCTTATAGGTGGCAAAAAGAATTCCGTTTTTGTCATAAAGAGCGCCGGTTTCCACCTGCGGAATGGTACGTAGTTTTGCCAGGATGGTATCGGCAGCCTGAACATCGTCGAAGGTTAAGGGACCAATGCAGTATTCGCCTATCAGGCGCGAGTTCATAACGGCATTGTTCAGGGTTTCCTCCCGAAGGTTTTCGACATTGTAAAATAGAATAAAAACAAAACCGATGATAATGGTAATCAGCGAGACAAATAAGCTGATGCCTATAATTTTATTCTTTATCGATATGTTTTTAAATGACAACATGCCTATTGTTTAATGCTTTAATCTGTTACAGAATGAATAATCCTCGCTGAGTTGAGCAGGTAAAAGCTCATCTGCAGGGGCGACTGCAGAAGAGCCTCCTCATTCACCTCAAAACGTAAACGGTTTTGTTCAACAAAAAAGTTTATGATGACCCCTTTTTTCGCAAAGCCCTCCGCATGGCTAATGGTTAAAATAGGTTTCCCTTGAATATAACTTAGAAGTAACGGAAGATCGTCTACTTGGTTGGAAGCGATAAAGAGAATATGTGTATCTTCAATTTCCGCCATCACATTGGCTTCCTTCACTACCACTTCCCGGCCTTTAATTTTCTGGATGGAATAGATCTGTTTTATGCTCTGGGTTAGCGGGTTTTTGCCATACATGGTAATAATAAAGTGGTTGCTGGTATCCTCAGGCCAGGTAACAAACCGGCTAAATTTCTCCATATACACGGCTTTTAACGTGTGCTCCGATGTTTGAGCCGACACGCCTGAAGACCACAACAGGATCAGTCCTGTGATTACTATCATTATTGTATGTGCGCGTGCGTATCTCACTTATTTTTATTCATTCTGATAACGTTGCCCTTGTCAATTGTCCAATAAAAGACATTGGGCTGTGGATCCCCAAAGCTATCAAATTCCAGGTTGCCTGATGCGCCCTGATAGTTTATCTCCCTTTCTTCCAGTAAAAAAGTGTGGGCAATGGCAAATTCATTTACATCAATGGGATGACTACCGGGCTGTTCATTGGCTACCGGGCGTATTGCCTGGCGAACCCGCAAGGGCGAGGTTGTTTGTTGGTATTGCATGGCATAAGCAAGCAGGTATACAGCATCGTAGGCATTTTCGGCATACGAGGCTGGGATAAAGCCAAACCGGGCCAAATAATTTTCTTTGAATTTTTTATAATTGGCACGTTCTTTATCTGCCGAGGAGATGCCATAAACAAACTCTGATAGCTCTGGCGGGGCATTGGCAAGTACCTCCTCCGGTTGTACACCGTCGTTGACAAATAACCAGGGTTTTCGTTCAAGTTCCCGGTAAATGGGTGTGTTCACTAAATCAACGGCAATATTGGCCACCTCAGCTGACAGGGTTATGGTAAAGAGGATATCGGGACGATCGTACAAAAGGGTATTGAAGGTTTCTTGCAGATTGTATTTTTCATTAATGAGTGTATTGGCCGGATAACTAATACTTTTGGTAATTGTACCGCCTTGGGCTTCAAATTCCTGCTTGATAATATTGGCGAGCATAACACCAAAGTTATCATCTCGGAACAAAACAGCTCCCTTCTTCAAGGCTAAATCGTTGCTGGCAAATTCTGCCATTTTCCTGCCCGAATACGCATCCGAAGGACAAGTACGCCAGATAAGATCGTTATCATTCAGGGTGGTGATTCCGGGCGAAGTGGCTGAATAGGAAATGAGCAGCATATTGTTTTTTATCACTTCCTCGGCCATGCCTAAAAGTACCGATGAGAACAAGGGACCAACAATAAATTTCACACCTTTTTGATTTAGCTCCTCCACTATTTCCTTACCCCGCTCTGCATCCCCTTTGGCATCGTAAAAGAGAGGTTGCAGGTCATGTTGCTCGCCATTCATAACTATACCTCCGGCAGCATTTATCTCTTCAAAAGCCAGTTTGGCGCCAAACAATATGTTCTCGCCTTGTGCACGCATACCTGTTATATCTCCTACAAAAGCAATGGGAATGGGGTTGTTATAGTCGGGTTCATTGAGCTCTTCTTCCCACATCTCACAGGAGGTAGTACTCAACAGAAGAAGAACCGACATAAGAAAAGCAAGTAGGATACTAAGTTTCTTCATAGCCTAAAAATATTGTTGGAAAACAAGGTAAAAGGATCTTCCCAAACCGGGAATATCATACCCTACATATCCCGGGTACGCATACTGGCTGTCAAGAAGGTTTTTTATTTTGAGACTTATATAGGTGGGCTTTTGAGGAATTAATTCCAGACTTTTATTGGTGAAGGTAAAATTTAACTTTATATAGGGATCCAGGGAGTAGCGATTGATGTTATAACCGATAGAGTTGTAATGAAAGTTGTTGGTTTCACTGGCAATGCGTTCTGAGATGTATAATCCTTCCAGCAGAAAGGTGGATTGGTATCGTTTCCATTCATACAGCTCTTTCAGTTTTATCTGATGTCGCGGATAAAGGTCCGTGGCAACCCGTATCTGGCCCCATAAAGGGGTGGTTTTTTCCACCATTGCATGTTGGTAGGAGTAGCTTGCAGTAGTTTTTACGTTAAACCAGTAATAAGTCCACTCTAACTCCAAACCGGGGGCATGAATTTGTGAGACATTAGCCGCTGTAATGTTCTGAATAAGACCATACGGCAATAAAAATTCTACTTTGTTTTCAATTTGGGTGGAGAACAGGGTTCCTTGAAAATAGTGATTTTCCCCCAGCTGACCTTGCAAGGCAACCTCAAATGTTTTGGCCTTTTCGGGTTTCAGGTCAGGATTGCCAACAATACCGCCTGGCTTTATGTAATTTGTGTAAAGCTGATAGGCCGAGGGTGGATTAAAAGAGGTGCCAAACATCACTTTTGCATTGATTTTGGGTGCAATTTCATACACGCCCGCCAAGCGGTAGTTCAACACATCGCCATAGATGTTATGAAGATCGTATCGTATTCCGGCAGTAATGGACAGGGGATTTAGCCACGCTTGTTTAAGCCAGCTATAGGGATGCATAATGGTTTGTGCATGCAGACCAAAGTTGCTGAAGTCTGCATTTCGGGTGCTGCTTCCTGGATTTACGGTGCGGAAGCCATTGGCATTAAGGGTGTAGTAGGTGAAAATTTCGTAGTCGTCGTAGTTATAATCCGCTCCGAAGGAGATGTTGTTCTCGTCTTTTAATTTCCAGGTATTGTTTATGCTCAAGTGCCAGCCGTCATGGCGGCCTTTTCGCTCTACCCAGTTTAGCGGGTCCCCATCGCCATCGATGCGTTCAGTGTTTCGTGGAGAGCCTGTGTGGTAGCCCAGTGTTGTTTCTGCTTGCCATTTTTCGGAAAGATCTTTTTCCCAAAACAGGCTGTATTGCCCGTTGTAGATACTTACTCGATTATTGTGTGTTAAGGGCGACCAGTCGCAAAACTCAAAATAATTATCCAGGATTTGTGCATGCGAATTAAGGGTGATCTTGCCAAGGGTTTTATCTTCATAACTCATCTTCAGGTAAAAGCTGGTAGGGCTGTGTTCTCCGGTAGTGGCTTTTGCAGGGGGTGCGTTCGTATGTGGGATAGGGACAGGTTCCAGACCGGCCAGGTCATATTTTCCCGCCTGGGCACTAAGATTTACCTTCAGGTATTTTCCCTCGGTAAACAACGAGGTACTCATTTGATAATTGCTGTTGTCTTCGATAGCTCCTACCGATTGTTGAAAACTTCCGTTATAGGCAGCTTTTGAGTTTTTGGTAATGATGTTGATAACCCCCAGGAATGCATTCTCGCCATAAATGGCCGAATTGGGCCCCCGGATGATCTCGATTTTGTCGATGGCTGTCATGGGGATAAGGGAGGGGCCTAAATAGTTGTTGGCATTGTACGCGAAAGATACAGGTTGCCCGTCAATCATCACCTTCATCAATCGGGAATAGCTCCGCAACCCTCCGTGTACGCCCCGAATACCAACGTTCGGCTGAAAGTGATCGGTAATTACATCAATGCCCGCAATAAACTCCATCGCTTCGGCCACCGAACGATATTGCCCTTCACGTAGCTGTTCCTTGGTAATGATTGACATGACCGATGGCGCTTCCAGCAGGGTTTGTTCCTGACGGGTTGAGGAGACGATATTCACCTCCATTAGCTCGTCAAGCGACATGGAAAAGAGGGCTTGAGTCGAGATGGAATCAACCTTTTGAGCCTGACAGACACGAAACAGGCTCAAAATGAGCATCAGGACGAAGGGAATGGTGACTAAACGTGGGTTGTTCATGTGTGGCTTTTCGTCTTTTGGCTTCCCCAATTTAACAAAAAAAAACATATATAACTAAAATAGCCGAAAGTTGCTTTGCCTGACCTCTTTTGTTTACTGATCGCAATTTCGGCACATCGGAATACCTCTTCGATTTCTAAGGAGTTTCATACGGAATTGGTTAAAGTCTTTATGTTGCCATATTTGCTTTGTATTAAGCGCATGTACTGAAGCAATAGCAAAGTGGGCATCTTTATCGTAACAACAAGGAACAACCCGGCCGTCCCAGGTAACCACCATGGTGGTCCATAGGCGGCTGCAGGCACTTTTCCCGGCCAGGCTTACACCCTGTTGGGTATATCTGGCGTATTTGCGTTGAGATGGAAGCCAATTGGTTTTTTTCTCTGGCTGATAGAGCTGTGCCTTTTTTAAGGTAAACTTATCAACCTTAATGGCTTTGGCAAATGTTTGTAGTTTTTTTATCTCATGCTGATTATGACGAAATACCAGGCACTGAACTTCTATAAAGGGTATTTTGTTTCCTCGGGTATTTCGCAGTGTTACCATTGTTTCAAGGGCTGTTTTCACCAACTCAACATCACCTCCTTTGCGATAGTGGGCATAGGTTGCTTGTGTGAATCCGTCGAGGCTGATGATGATTTTATGTAATCCTGCATCCAGCAATTTTTGAATCATATCAGTAGTCAGCAATTGTGCATTGGTGGAAACTGATGTGAAGATGTTTAATCGATTGGCGTAGGCAATAATTTCGGGAAGTTGGGGGTGTAATAAGGGTTCTCCTTGCAGAAACAGTTGCAGGTAGCTTAGGTGCGAGGCCTGTTCTTTTAGCAGTTCTTTGGCCAGGGTGGTGGATACGTATCCCTTCTCTCGTTCAAGTGTGCCGTTGCCCGATGGGCACTCGGGGCATTGCAACTGACAATGATTGGTGGGCTCTAAAGAGAGAAAAGAGGGAGCGCCCCATACAATCGGCCGTTTTAGCAGGCGAGAGCACAGGAAGGCCAAGCGATTTTGCAGCAAATTTGCTGTTTTCTGCCAGGTGAGTGTGCCAATTATGGAGAAGCATTCTAACATACTAAAAGAGGCACCTCTTTTGGAGAAGTGCCTCGGAGGTTATTGCTTAGATTGATGTTTCGTTAATAATCCGAAAGAGTTCGTCGAGATTTGGCGTGAGAATAATTTCTGTCCGTCTGTTTTTCTTGCGCGCCTCAGGGGTGTCGGCCGAATCAACAGGGGCATATTTACTTCGTCCTGCTGCAATAATCCTGTTTCCTTCGATGTTTGAATTAGTTAGCAGAATACGAACAATGGCGGTGGCACGTTTAACACTCAAGTCCCAGTTGTCCTTGATGGCTTCACTGGAAATATAGGGAACATCGTCGGTATGGCCTTCTACCATGATGTTGAAATCTTTGTTGCGTTCCAGCACTGAGGCCAATTCAACCAGGGCTTGTTTCCCTCGGGGATCTACTTGTGTACTGCCCGATCTGAATAGGAGTTTCTCATCCATCGACACATATACTTTGCCGTCTTTTTGATGTACTTCCAGCCCTTTGCCGGTAAATCCCAGTAGAGCTCTGCCCACTTTTTCTTTTAAGGCATTCACGATGGAGTCCTTGCGGAAAAGAATCGACTCTAACTCTACCAGACGTTTGTTACGCTGTTCAAGTTCCTGGTTAAGTTGGGTTAGTCGTTGCCGGTCGGTTGCCAGTTTGCTTTGCAGTTGTCGCAAATCGTCTTCCTGTTTTTGCAGATTTTCCTGTGTTTGTTGCAGTTCGGCGAGCAACGCACGGGTCTCCTTTACATTCCCCTGTACCAGGTTTTGTTGTACGTCTTGTAAATCGTTGTACTGTTTGTTCAGGCGGTCAAATTTTTGGGTAACCGTGCGCAGCTTGTTCGCTTTTTCGAGGCTATCCTGTCGCCAGGCTTCTGTGCGCTGGCGTAATCGCTTTATTTCGGCACCAATTTCATTGTTTTTTACGGTGAGCTGTTTGTTCTCCTCTTTTAGGAGTTCATTGGCATCCAAACATTTGTTTTGTTCTTCTTGTAAAGCCTGGTATTCTTTCGCTGGCACACAGCTAAACAGAAGTGCGGCAGTTAAAATTCCGAGTAGTATTAAATGAGTTCTTTTCATGGGTTTTATTTCCTTGGGTTTTCTTGTTATTTTCAGCCTTAGTTATAAGTCCTGTAAGCAAACAAATATATAAAATATCGGTTAGGCTTATAGGTTCAGGCAGTAAATAAAAAATTAGTACCTTTGCGAAGAAATATAGATACGTCGATATGTCCTATCCATTACTAGATACTATAAACACCCCGGATGATCTGAAGCAGTTGAAGGAGGAACAGTTGCCGGAAGTTTGTCAGGATCTTAGACAATACATCATTGATGTGGTTTCTTCAAATCCGGGGCACTTTGGGGCCAGTTTGGGGGTTGTTGAGCTAACCGTAGCCTTACATTATATCTTTAATACACCTTACGATAGGATTGTTTGGGATGTAGGCCATCAGGCCTATGGACACAAAATACTTACCGGACGTAAGGATCGTTTTCATACAAACAGGCGATACAAAGGGATAAGTGGGTTTCCAAAGATTGACGAAAGCCCGTATGATGCTTTTGGTGTGGGGCATTCTTCCACCTCCATTTCCGCAGCGCTTGGTATGGCCAAGGCAGCTAAGTTCAAGGGAGAAGATCGGCAGGTAATTGCTGTTATAGGCGATGGTTCTCTTACTGCAGGCTTGGCTTTCGAGGGAATGAATAATGCCGGCACAGAAAAAACCGATCTGCTGGTGGTGCTGAATGATAACCGCATGGCGATTGACCCCAATGTGGGAGCCTTAAAGGAATACCTACTTGATATTACCACTTCGCAAACCTACAATAAGTTTAAGGATGATGTGTGGCATGCCCTGGGTCGATTGAATAAATTAGGCTTACGGTATCAGCGCATTACCCAGCAAATAGAAAATGCGATTAAGTCGGCGGTGTTAAAACAGTCCAATTTATTTGAGTCTCTTAACTTTCGTTATTTCGGCCCCATCGATGGCCATGATGTGATGCATCTTACCAAGGTAATGGAGGATCTGAAGCATATTAAAGGACCTAAATTGTTGCATGTTCTCACACAAAAAGGGAAGGGTTTTCCTCAGGCCGAGCAGAACCAAACAGCCTTTCATGCCCCTGGAATTTTTGATAAAGTTACCGGCGAGATCTTTAAAATAAAAAGTGAAACAAAGCAACCACCAAAATACCAGGAGGTGTTTGGTTATACATTATTGGAGTTGGCCCGTAAGAATGAACGTATTGTAGGTGTAACACCTGCCATGCCCACGGGCTCTTCCATGAATATTATGATGAAGGCGTTACCGGAACGAACCTTTGACGTAGGTATTGCCGAGCAGCATGCGGTGACCTTTTCGGCCGGATTGGCGCGCGAAGGCATGAAACCCTTCTGCAATATATACTCTACCTTCATGCAGCGGGCTTATGATCAAGTGCTGCACGATGTTGCTCTTCAGCATCTGCCAGTTGTCTTTTGCCTGGACCGTGGCGGTTTGGTAGGAGAAGATGGCGCAACGCATCATGGGGCATATGATTTGGCCTATATGCGCTCGATTCCAGAAATGGTTATTGCCGCTCCGATGAATGAGGAGGAGCTACGTAATATGATGTTTACAGCCGAACACTACCATAAAGGTCCTTTTACCATTCGGTACCCACGTGGACGAGGTGTGTTGTCAGAGTGGGAAACGGCTTTTTCGAAACAAGTTGTTGGTAAGGGGCGTTGCCTGAAGAGTGGCTCCGATATTGCCGTGCTGTCAGTAGGACATCCCGGGAACTTTGTTGCCGAAGCCATACAGCAGATGCAGAAGGAGCCGGTGGATATTGCACATTACGATTTACGATATGTTAAGCCCCTGGACACCGAATTGCTGGACGAAGTAGCTGCGCATTTCACAAAGGTGATAACAGTGGAAGATGGCACCATCGTTGGCGGTTTTGGGAGTGCTGTTTTGGAATACTTCAGCGATATTAACGCACATGTTCAGGTGAAGCGTATGGGAATTCCCGACAGTTATGTAGAACAAGGAACCCCTGCAGAGCTTTATCAGGAGTGTGGGTTCGATGCCCAGGGCATTGAGCAAGCCATACGTGAGATGATTGGGATTAAACGCTTATCAAATGTAGGCTAGTAAGCTATAAAGCTATGCCCATACAAAACCAGAAGAGGGAGCCTATCAGGGCTCCCTCTTCTGGTTTTGTATGGTGCTATGTTACTCTTCTGTTTCGGCAAATGAGCCACTGAGGTATTCTCGGTTCAGGCGTGCAATATTCTCAAGGGAGATGCCTTTCGGGCACTCAATCTCACAAGCTCCGGTATTGGTGCAACTGCCAAAGCCCAATTCATCCATTTTGGCAATCATGTTCAGTGCGCGACGTTTTGACTCAGCTTTACCCTGAGGCAGGTACATGAACTGTGAAACTTTGGCCGCAACAAACAGCATGGCTGAGGAGTTTTTACAGGCTGCTACGCAGGCGCCACAACCAATACAAGCCGAGGCATCAAAGGCTTTGTCGGCAGCTGTTTTGGGCACAAGGATGTTGTTGGCATCGGGCGCTTGCCCGTTATCCTGCGAGATAAAACCGCCGGCTTGCATAATTTCATCAAAGGCACTACGATCCACAATCAGATCTTTGATAACGGGAAATGGACGAGCACGGAAGGGTTCCACTGTAATGGTTTCGCCATCGGCAAACTCGCGCATGTGCAGTTGACAAGAGGCAATTTCATGGCCTTTGCCATGAGGGCGACCGGCAATAAACATGCCGCAACTGCCACAAATACCTTCCCGGCAGTCGTGCTCGAAGGCTACCGGATCGTCCCCCTTCGCAATTAACTTCTCATTGAGAGCGTCAAGCATTTCCAGAAACGACATTTCGGGCTCTGCATTGTCAAGGGTATATTTTACAAATTTGCCTTTGCTGGTGGCATCTTTCTGACGCCATATGTTGAGTTTTATTTTCATGATTTCATCTTTTTTGTGAGAACTTCACGATTGAACAATCTCTTATTTATAACTTCGCTCTTTCATTTCAACAAAGTCGAACTTCAACTCTTCCTTGTGAAGTTTAGGAGGTTGGCCTTCTCCCTGGTATTCCCATGCAGCCACGTAGCTGTATTCGCTATCGATGCGCTGAGCTTCGCCGGAATCGGTCTGACTCTCTTCGCGAAAATGCGCTCCACACGATTCGCCTCTGTTTAGTGCATCAGTTACCATTAATCTGGCAAGTTCGAAGAAATCGGCAATGCGAAGCGCCTTATCCAACTCTTGGTTAAGTTCTTCATTTTTTCCCGGTACGCGAACATCTTTCCAGAACTCTTCCTTCAGGGCATCAATATCCTTCAGGGCCTGTTTTAATCCTTCCTCGTTACGAGCCATGCCACATTTGTCCCACATAATTTTACCCAAGCGTTTGTGAAACGAGGTAACCGTTTGTGTTCCTTTAATGCTGAGTAGTTTATGAATGGTTTCCTTGGCGTCTTTTTCTGCCTTGTTGAAAGGTTCGCTGTGCGTATCCGGAAGGGCGTTACGAATTTCATCGGCCAGGTAGTTGGAGATGGTGTAGGGAAGGATAAAATACCCATCGCCGGCACCTTGCATAAGAGAGCTTGCCCCCAATCGGTTTGCGCCGTGATCGGAGAAGTTGGCCTCGCCAATGGCAAACAATCCGGGGATGGTGGTCATCAAATCGTAATCTACCCATAATCCACCCATGGTGTAGTGTCCTGCCGGATAGATGCGCATAGGTGTTTCAAGCGGACTGTCGCCGGTGATCTTTTCGTAAAGTTCAAACAAGTTGCCGTACTTATCGTTGATGGCTGCTGCTCCTTGTTTCTGAATGGCATCGCGGAAGTCGAGGTATACCGATTGACCTGTGGTACCTACACCATAGCCGGCATCGCAACGTTCTTTAGCGGCTCTGGAAGCTACGTCACGAGGGACCAGGTTGCCAAAAGCCGGATAGCGACGCTCCAGGTAATAGTCTCTCTCCTCATCAGGAATTTCCGCGGGCTTACGATTGTCGCCTTTGGTCTTTGGCACCCATATGCGGCCATCGTTGCGGAGCGATTCCGACATGAGGGTGAGTTTTGCCTGGAATTCATTTAATACCGGAATACTGGTAGGGTGTATCTGAACAAAACTGGGATTGCCAAAGAGTGCGCCTTTGCGATATGCTTGCATGGCCGAAGAGCCATTTGAGTTCAGAGCTAATGTGGATAAGTAGTAAATGGTGCCGAAACCGCCAGTAGCCAAGACTACAGCGTGTGCACTGTGCCGTTCAATTTCGCCTGTTACCATGTTACGTGTAATGATTCCCCGGGCTTTGCCATCGATAACAACCAGATCCATCATAGTACGGCGAGGGTACATTTGTACTTTCCCCTTTGCAATTTGTCGTTTCAGAGCACTGTAGGCACCAAGCAAAACCTGTTGCCCGGTTTGTCCCTGAGCATAAAAGGTACGTGAAACTTGTACCCCACCAAATGATCGGTTGGCGAGGGTTCCCCCATATTCACGTGCAAACGGAACGCCCTGAGCAGTAAGTTGGTCGATAATGTTGGCCGACACTTCTGCAGCGCGATAAACATTGCCTTCACGAGCGCGGAAATCACCGCCTTTGATCATGTCGTAAAACAAACGGAAAACACTGTCGCCGTCGTTTTTGTAGTTTTTGGCTGCATTGATCCCTCCTTGAGCAGCTACCGAGTGGGCACGACGTGCCGAATCCTGAAAACAGAAGGCCTTTACATTATAGCCTTGCTCGGCTAGCGATGCTGCTGCAGGAGCTCCGGAGATGCCCGTGCCAACGACAATAATATCAAGTTTCTTTTTGTTGTTGGGGCTTACCAACTTCATGTTGGCTTTATAATTGGTCCATTTGTCCGCTAAGGGACCTTCTGGAATACGTGCATCAAGCTTAGTCATAAGTAGATGATTTTGTGCTGATTAAAAATTTGTTGTAAAGAAGAAATAGAGCGGAATAAAAGCGAAACCACCGGCAATAATGAGTGCATAAATGTAGCTTACCACTTTTAATCGGTTGATCCATTTGGTGTTGTTCCATCCGATGGTTTGAAAAGCCGACCAAAATCCGTGAGTTAAATGCAAGCCCAGTAAAATGGCTCCCAGTACATAGATAAGATCGTACCACCACCAGTTAATGAATAATCCCGCAACCAGTTCGTATACATTCTTCATGCTCTCCCCTTCGTAAACAATTGGGGGAACTTCGCCAAATTTTATGTGCCAGAAGAAGTTGGCAAGGTGAATGATAAGAAAGACCAGAACAAGCAACCCCAGAATGAACATGTTGCGTGATGCCCAGGCAGATGAACCCTGCATTCTTGAGGTTTTGTAGCCTACCGGGCGTGCCTTTTTGTTCTTCATTGTGATATAGGCCCCGTAAATGATATGTAGTAAAAAGCCTATGGCCAATACAGGCTCCAGAATATGCATCACCGGATTTGTGGACATGAAATGTGCAGCCCGGTTAAATAATTCACCGTCCCCTATCACCAGGAACATGTTAACAGTAAGATGGACAAGGAGAAAAGACATGAGGAAGAAACCTGTAATGCTCATGAAGAACTTTTGCCCGACGGAGGAACTGAAAAATTTGCTCATAAACTATTTCTTTTAGCTTAATTAATTTATATAAATTGCACTATTTACGTGATTAGACAGGCTACAAAAATACCGGGTTCCATTCCCATATGATATGTTCGAGAGCACAAGCGAAGTAATTTAAAATTATTCTAATTTATGCGATATAAAACTCCACCCGCCGATCTGTTCAACAAAAGTCGGAAAAAAATCAAAGCCAAGCTAGCTCCTCATTCATTGGTGTTGGTTTTTTCTGCCGATTTGCTTCCCCGCAATGGCGATCAATATCACACGTACCGCCAGGATTCAGATTTTTACTACCTCACCGGAATCGATCAGGAGATGTCTATTCTGGCTTTCGCCCCTGATCATCCTAATGAGGAAATGCGTGAAATGCTGTTTCTTCGGGAAACGAATGAGCACATTGCTGTATGGGAGGGCGAACGGTATACAAAGGCCGAGGCCCGCGAACAAGCAGGAATAGCGAATGTTCAGTGGCTGGAGGCTTGGGAAGATATGCTTCCACAGCTTTTAGTTCATACCCATCAGGTATACCTGAACTTCAATGAGAATCCACGATTTCATCTTAAAACCCGGCTTCCTTCCGAGCGTATGGCAGAACGCTTGCGTAAGCACTATCCCGGGCACCCGATTAAGCGTTTGGCACCATTGCTGGAGGAGGCCCGACTACGAAAGGAAAATGAGGAGATTGACCAAATTAGAGAAGCTTGCCGGATTACCGGTGATGCCTTTAAGCGAATTGCCAAAGAACTGAAGCCCGGTTTCATGGAGTATGAGGTGGAAGCGTTGATGAGTTATGAGTTTATCCGGCAGGGAGGCTCGGGACATGCCTTTACACCCATTGTTGCCTCCGGACAAAATGCCTGCGTTTTGCATTATATAACCAATAACCATGTATGTACCGACGGGGAGCTGGTGCTTCTGGATTTTGGAACCGAATATGGCAATTATGCTTCCGACTGTAGCCGCACCTTGCCGGTAAATGGAAAATTCACTAAACGTCAGCGGGCAATATACGAGGCCGTGTTACGAGTTTTTAAACAAGCTCGTCAACTTATGGTACCCGGGAATACGATTGGCGAAATTCACCGGCAAACACTTGAATGGCTTCAGGATGAGCATATAGAACTTGGTCTTTACTCACTTGAAGATCTGCACCAACAAGATGTTGCCCACCCTCTGGTAAAAAAATATTATCCGCATGGTACAGCTCATTTTATGGGACTCGATGTGCACGATGTGGGAGGAAAAAATATTGTGCTGCAGGAGGGCATGGTGTTAACCTGCGAACCCGGCATTTACATCCCCGAAGAAGGGATTGGGATAAGACTGGAAAATGACATTCTGGTGGCACCTGAACCCATCGATTTGATGGAGCATATACCCATAGAACCCGACGATATTGAGAAAATAATGCGATAAAACAATTGGGAAACCAGGTAAATAAATAGCTAAGATGAAAGAGATACGCTATAAAGATGTACCGATCGCTTACAGCGAGTTTAATCCGCAGGGAGAAACTGTTCTGGTTTTGCTTCATGGGTATTTGGAGTCGTCCGAGATATTTACTCCGTTTATAGAGAAGCTGGATAAGAGAATTCGGGTGTTGGCAATGGATCTTCCCGGACATGGGAGATCAGATGTTTTGCCGGAAGATCATTCAATGGAGTCTATGGCAGAGGCTTTACAGGCAGTGCTTAAGGCTGCGCAGGTGACAAACTACTGGATTGCAGGTCATAGCATGGGGGGATATGTTGCGCTGGCATTTGCACAAGCTTACCCAGAAATGGGAAATGGCCTTTGTTTGTTACATTCACATCCCTTTGCCGATAGCGAAACGGTGAAACAGAAGCGGATGCGTGAAATAGCCCTGGTAGAGCATGGAAAGAAAGAGTTGATAGCCCAAAGTAATATACCCAATGCTTTTGCAGATGAAAACCTTGAGAAATTGCATGAAACCGTAAAAGGCGCCATCGAAATTGCTTTGCAAACCCCTGCCGAAGGGATTATTGCCAATCTGAAAGCCATGAAAAACAGGAATGACAGTTCCTCGTTTCTAAAACGTTGGGCAAAACCTTTCTTGCTTATTTTGGGCAAGAATGATAAGTACATCGATTATAATTCTTTGTTCGATCGTTTGGAACTACCCGAACAGGCTATAGTAGTTTCTCTTGAAGAGTCCGGGCATATGGGCTTTGTGGAGGAACCTGAAGCGGTGGCTGAGGTGCTTGAAAAGTTTTGTCGAGGATAAGAGCGAGGCGCAGAGAGAGATCTTGATGTACCCTGAGAAGAAGTATACTGCCTTTTACCAATAAAATGTTTCCTATGAAAAAGTACATATTTGTTTTAGGTTGGCTGGCTATTTGGGTTCTTGGTGCTTGTGCACCAAAATCGCCCACTTATAAACCGGTTGCCAACATTGTTCCCATGCCCCAGCAGATGGATACTTCCGGTATTCCCTTTTTGCTTACATCAAATGCAACAATTTATTATACAACCGATACATTGAGATCCTCGGCTGATTTTCTACAGAGGTATATTTCCCAAATGTCAGGAATATCTATTGTTACAAAGAAAGGGGTGGCAACTGAAAAAGGGATTGTTCTGCAGTTATCGGAACAAGAAGATCTTCCCGATGAAGGGTATCATTTACGTGTTACTCCCAAACGCGTTGTGATAACGTCCGCTTCCCCGGCGGGCGTGTTTCGGGGGATTCAAAGCGTCATCCAACTGCTGCCTGATACCACGCGCGAGGAAATTTGGCTTGCTGGTGTTGATATCACCGATTGGCCGGAATATTCCTGGCGAGGTATGCACCTGGATGTTTGTCGCCATTTTTACGATACTGCTTTTGTTAAGAAGTATATCGACTTGCTTGCTCTACACAAAATGAATCGGTTTCATTGGCACCTGACAGAGGACCAGGGTTGGCGTATTGAAATTAAGCAATATCCTAAATTGACTGAGATAGGTGCCTGCCGAGATGAAACCATGGTAGGCAAGAATTGGGACGAATTTGACGGAGAACCCCATGGAGGTTTTTATACACAGCAAGAGATAAGAGAGATTGTGGCTTATGCACAAGATCGATTCATTACTATTGTGCCGGAGATAGAGATGCCCGGACATAGCTCGGCAGCACTTGCTGCCTATCCACAACTTGGCTGCACGGGAGGACCTTACGAAGTGCAAAAAGTGTGGGGTGTTTTTGATGAAGTGTATTGTGCCGGCAAAGAGGAGACCTTTACTTTTTTGCAAAATGTGCTGGATGAGGTGATGGCGCTTTTTCCATCGGAATATATTCACATAGGGGGCGATGAGTGTCCAAAGATCCGTTGGGAAGAGTGCCCGGAATGTCAGCGGCGAATTAAGGATGAGGCTTTGGGCAATGAACAGGAGTTGCAGTCATGGTTTATCAAGCGAATGGAGAAGTACCTGAATGCACATGGCAGGAAGCTGATTGGTTGGGATGAGATTCTGGAGGGCGGGTTAGCGCCCGAGGCAAGCGTGATGTCATGGAGAGGTACCGAAGGTGGCATAAGGGCTGCCCGCATGGGTCATGATGTGGTGATGAGTCCCAATTCGCATTGTTATTTCGATCATTATCAGGGCAACCCGGACAAAGAGCCCTTGGCCATTGGTGGGCATACCACGCTAAAAGAGGTGTATCAATACCGCCCCACACCTGAGGAACTTGATGCAACCGAAGCGCTGCATATTTTGGGGGCACAGGGCAATGTGTGGACAGAGTATATTGCTACACCTGAGCATCTGGAGTATATGGTGCTTCCTCGCATGTGTGCCCTGGCTGAGGTTGTTTGGACAGCACCCCAAGAGCCCGATTTTAGCGCGTTTTATAATCGTTTGGAAACCTGGCTGCCTAAACTGAAACAGGTGGGATATACTTACAGGGTTCCGGAATAGTTATAGACGGCCTTTTTGCTCAAAACTGTGAGGTTTTTTTTAAGATCTTGTTAATACAGTAGAAAAATGTGCAACTTTGTGCCCAAGAAATCAGGCACTTTTATGAAGGCATTAATTGTTGAAGATGAGTGGCTTTTAGCCCAACAGCTAAAAAAAAATTTGCACTTGTTGCGTGCCGATATCGAGGTGTTGGCGACACTCGATTCGGTAAATGATGCGGTAGCCTTTTTAAAAAAGACTACGCCCGATTTACTTTTTCTTGACATACAATTGTCCGATGGGTTGAGCTTCTCCATCTTTGACCAGGTTGATGTGACTGTACCGGTAATTTTCACAACTGCCTACGATCAATATGCAATCAAAGCTTTTGAAACCTATAGTATTGCCTATTTATTGAAACCTATTGAAAAGGACGATTTGCTTCGGGCATTGAAGAAGTTTGATGAAACCCGGGAACTTTTTCAAGCTAATGAACAGCCCGATTACCAGGCGTTATTGTCGGCTATTCAGGGAGAGTCGGCCTATTTAAAGCGTTTTATGGGAAGTAAGGGCAGGGTGCTAAAACCAATACTAACTGAAGAAGTTGCTTATTTTCGAGTTGAAGGGAAATATGTGCTTGTGTTCACGCAAAGTGAAGAGCGATATTTTTGTGATTTTACCCTCGGACAGCTTGAGGAAAAGTTGGATCCGGGTTTGTTTTTTCGCATCAATAGAAAGTATTTAGTGTATTATCAGTCAATTGTAGAATTGTATTCGTATTCCAAAAGTCGGTTGAAAGTTGTACTGAAACCTACCCCTCCAGAAGATGAAGATATTGTTATAAGTACTGAGAAGGCCCGTGATTTTAAGGCTTGGATAAACCAAATGTAATTTAGTATGCAATTAAAACGGCAGAGTATTGTACTTATAAGTGTTGTGGTGATTTTGTTTTTTGGGATTGTTGCTTATATCTTAAGTAATCGGCTTATCTCTTCAGCCGAAGAAATGGCTTACTCTATAGCTCACTTAACAGCACAGAGCAATACGTATATTGTGGAGTCGGAACTAAATAAATCGTTATATTATAGTCGTGTACTATCCCGGGCTTTGGGGCATCAATTGCAAAAAGACGGTTTTTCTGAAGATTGGGGGCGTGCAGCAGCAGAAGCCACATTAGATATTGAAAAAGAATTTTTAGGAGCTTGGTTTTATGCCAAAAATCCGAATGGACAGGAGCATTTCTGGTATGTAGGCAAGCGTGGCGAAAAACGGAGCCTATTCGATAAAGACTATAAGGCAATTGTTGACACAATAAGGGCAAGACAAAAGGAGTATATTTCTGAGCCCTATTTTTTAAAAGATACCTCTTTGGTCATTTCACTGGCTGTTCCATTCTTCACAGATAATGGATATAAGGGAGTTGTAGCTGTAGAGCTGGGGCTTAATGAATTGCATTCAAAGTTTACCAAAGTGGAAGGTTTTGGTTATGGCTACGTTTCTGTAGCCTCTTCTGATGCGCTCTATGTTGCACATCCCGAGCAGTCGGTACTTGGGGAAAAGGATACCAATAAGATCGATCAGGCACGGTTTATTGCCATGGTGGACTCTCCAGCCATGTACGATGACATAGTGCAGTCAGAATATTTGGGTTTGCCGGTGTACAGGGTTTACAATCCCTTGCAATTAGGTTATGTGGAGCGACCCTGGACTATCATGGTAAGCATTCCTATGATAAGCTTTACCTATACATACGATCGAATTCGTAATTACGCATCGATTATAGTACTGGCTAGCGTATTAGCATTGATTTTGATATTGATTTTCGGAGTCCAACGATGGTTTTATGAAGGCAAACAACGATTAAAAGCCGAACGTGCCCATACTCATCTTAAGGCAATGCAGAATAGGTTAATTCTATCTGAAAAGATGGCTTCGTTGGGAGAGTTAACTGCAGGAATTGCGCATGAGCTAAATAATCCGATAAATTTTATTGTAGCCAATATTTCTCCTTTGAAAAGAGATATTCAAGAGCTTAAAGCAAAGCGTGTGATCTATTCCTCCGAAATTGATGAATTGTTTCAGGAAATTGATGAATTACTCGAAGGCATGGAAGAAGGAGCTGAACGCACTGCCGGTATTGTCGGAGGTTTGAGGGAATTTTCCGGGAATGATGAAGGAGGTGTTCATGCTGTTCAGCTTTACAATGCCTGGGAATCGAGCATGAAGATTCTTCATCATAAATATGCCGGAAAAATTGAAATGGTGAATCAACTGCCTGAGGATCTGCAAGTGGTTGGAATACCAGGGAAGCTTAATCAGGTATTTCTGAATTTGCTTAACAATGCTATTCAGGCCATCGAAGAGCGAAGTGAAAAGGAAAAATCCGATTTTCGGGGAACCATTGTAATAGAGGGAGAAAATCATCAGGACGAAGTTGTTGTTCGTTTAAGTGATAATGGTATGGGAATTAAAAATAGCGATATAGCCCATGTATTCGAACCCTTTTTCACCACCAAGGAGGTAGGACGTGGCACCGGCCTGGGATTGTCAATTTGTTACAGTATCATAAATCAGCATAAAGGGCGTCTTGAAGTTACTTCGCAAAGGGGGGAAGGAACATGCTTTACGCTATTTTTACCTAAATAAAAATGCAGATGGAAGGGAAGTTTAAGGATAGGAGCATTCTGTTTGTCGATGATGAAAAACACAATCTTACGGCTTTTCGGGCCACCTTTCGCAGAGACTTTGAGATTGTTACGGCTCAGAGTGCCGAAGATGCAATGGAGCTGCTTGAAACCAGAGTGTTTGACCTGGTTATTAGCGATCAGCGCATGCCGAAAATCAGCGGTGCCGAGTTGCTCTCCTTTGTCTTTGACAAGCACCCGGAAACCCTTAGGATGGTTATTACAGGCTATAGCGACATGCAAGCCATTGTTGATGCAGTTAATCGCGGAAAAATTTATCACTATATTTCAAAGCCTTGGAAGAGTGAGGAGGTGAAACTGATTATTGATCAGGCATTTGAATATCAGGACCTACAACGTAGCAATGCACGTTTGTTGGCCGAGAAGGAGGAATTAGAGTTGCAAGCTGAAAAGCAACAAAAGGAACATTTGCATGCGCAGCTACAAAATCTCAAGAATCAGCTGAAACCCCATTTTTTATTCAATGCATTAAGTTCGTTGCATATCCTTATAGATACCGACACAGAATTGGCTCGTACTTTTGTTGTCCGATTATCACGTCTTTTCCGTTTGTTATTGGATCAACAGGCAGACCAATTGGTAACTGTAGAGCAAGATTGGGAGTTTGTAGACCATTACATATTTTTGCAACAAATTCGTTTTCAATCGGCTCTGATAATTGACTATAAGATTCCCGCCTCTTTTTTAAAAAAGCGTTTGGTTTCAGCATCTTTACAAATCCTTACAGAGAATGCATTAAAACACAATATCCTTAATAAAAGTCTCCCTTTAACCATCAGTTATACTGTAGAAGACGACTTTCTGGTAGTTAAAAATAACTATCGACCCAAACAAACAGAGGTCGCTTCAACGCATCATGGATTAGAAAACTTAAAAGAACGTTATAGGCTGGCAGTGAATAAGATCCCTGAAGTATTTATCGAGGAGGGGGTTTTTATTGCAAAAGTGCCTTTGATAAATTAACGTACGATAATTGCCATTTCATACCCTTATTTTCCCGTTACATGCCTTTTTGTTTTTTCTCTCTGGATGAATCCAACATCTTCGGGAAAGTTATTTAAATCTTATAAGGAATTTACATATGGCAAGATCGAGTAATAGTTTTTTCATAGGATTAATTTTAGGTTTAGGGTTAATTTTAAGTTTATCTGTACAAGCCGTAGCTGATTCTCATGAATCAGCTACGACTTTCGCAGGTGAACAATGGTGGAAAATTTGGAAAAAAGCGAAAGACGATTCTACTTCTCAGGCAGCTGCAAAAGACTCAACTGATTTTGAAAAATTAATTTATAAAGCTGTAAGCGATACTGGTTTGTTTATCGTACACAAAAAGGAGAATGATTATTATTATGAAGTTCCCATGCGGTTACTAAACAGGGATATGTATGTAGTAAACAAAGTGTCCAAAGTTCCCGCCAGAATTAATGATGCAGGACTTAATAAAGGAATGGAAGCTCATAGTTTGGTCGTTCAGTTTGAGCTGGACACAAGTTTAAATAAGGTTTTTGTTCGGGAATATTCCCCTTTTGTGGAGGTTGACAGTAGTGATGCAATTGCTCAGTCAGTTCAGGATAATTTCCAGAGTAATATCGCAGAATCCTTTGATCTTGAATGCTATAATGCTGATTCGTCGGCTGTTATATTTAAAGTAAATAAGGTATACGACGGTGCAAATAAGAGTTTTTCAAATGTATTTGGCGTTACAGGGTTAGGAATGTCGCCTAATACGGACTTATCCAGGATTCGAACGATTAAAAGTTTTCCTGGAAATATTGTAGCCAAATCGGAATTGACAGGGAAAATCCCTGGGGCCGAAAAAGCTCGTACTATCACGTTAGAAGTGACTTCAAACATAGTGTTGCTGCCAAAGGAGCCGATGCAGGCACGCTATGCCGATCGTCGTGTAGGATATTTTACAAAGGAACGCTGGTATTTTTCTGACGAGCAACAAGGTCTTGAAAAGCGTCAGTTAATTACACGTTGGCGAATGGAGCCCAAGGAGGAAGATAGAGAAAAATACCTGGCCGGTGAACTTGTGGAGCCGAAGAAACCAATTGTTTTTTATTTGGATCCCTCAACTCCGCCACAATGGCGTCCATGGATTAAGAAAGGCATTGAAGAATGGCAAGTGGCTTTTGAACAGGCAGGCTTTAAAAATGCCATTATTGCTAAAGATCCTCCTGTGGATGACCCCGATTTTGACGTAGATGATGTACGATATAGTTGCATTGTTTATGCAGCCTCATCTATTGCCAATGCCATGGGCCCGTCTATTATCGATCCCCGGTCTGGCGAAATATTGGAAGCTGATATTATTTGGTGGCACAATGTAATGACTGCGGTGAAATCATGGATGCGCGTTCAAACGGGTGCCATTGATCCAAAGTCACGATACAATACTTTTAGTGAGGAACACCTTGGTGATGCTATTCGTTTTGTTTCAAGTCATGAAGTGGGGCACACTTTAGGTCTTATGCATAATATGGGCGGTTCTTTTGCCTTTCCTGTTGATTCATTGCGCTCGCCGTCCTTCACTGATCGAATGGGAGGTACAGCTACTTCAATTATGGATTATGCTCGATTTAATTATGTGGCGCAACCCGGCGACGGAGTTACCAGTATAACGCCAGAAATAGGAATATATGATAAGTATGCAATAGAATTTGCTTACCGTTACTATGACGCGAAAACCACAGAGGAGGAATCGGAGAGGGCGCGAGAATTGGTGGCTTCCCATTCTGGAGATCCCCTATACTGGTACGGCGAACAACAAGATCCTAAAAATACGGTTGACCCGCGTGCACAGAGCGAAGATGTTGGAGATGATGCCGTTAAAGCTTCGCAATATGGGTTAGAAAACTTAAAGCGTATAACAAAAAATATTGAAAAGTGGACCGGTGAGAAAGGCGCTTCAATGACAGAGGCCGGGAAAATGCTTCTTGCTGTTATAAACCAATGGCATCAGTACTCACATCATGTATTAGCCAATGTGGGCGGAATTTATCTGAATCAAATGTATTATGGTGATGACAGCGAGAAGCAGGCCTTTGAATTTGTTCCTGAAGAGCAGCAGAGAAAGTCTGTGACATACCTTATCGACAATGTATTTACTGTGCCTGACTGGCTGTTTAATGCCGAGGTCATAGAGGATGTTTATCCGACACAGAGCTCTCCCATGGGGCCCTATGAGCATTCTCCTTTTGGTGTGTTTAAACACTATCAGTCTTTTATTGTTTGGGAAATTTTACAACAGGAGCGATTAGCTCGTATGTTGGAAGATGAAGTCCGAAACGGAGATGCCGCCTATACAGTCTTAGAATTATTAGATGATTTACATAATGGTGTTTTTGCTGATACAAAACGAGGTAAAAGCCTGGATCTTTATCAAAGAGCTTTGCAAAAAACATTTGTTGATGCGCTTATTATTGCATCCGATCGTGGAGCCGTACGCAAAACAAAGAGTTTATATATGCATGATGATCAAGAATTGAGCCGGATGCCTCTGTTGTGTCAACACAGTCAGTGTGCTCATCAGGCACAAAGCCACGAGGATGTAGCCATTATTCGCCGCCTTATTGATTTTACAAAAGTGAAACGCTCCTCTGAGGTTATGTCGTTGAAACGAGGAGAACTTCAGCGCACAATGTCTTTGTTAAAGCGAAAGAAACATACCGGCGATCGGGCTACACGTTACCATTATCAGGATATGATTATACGAATTGAAGATGCCTTAAAAAATTAGTAACGGACATTCATGAAATATTAGGTTTATGAGAAAGATAATCTACCTGTTGGCATTTGTGTTGTGCCTGGGAGCTTTGGAGTCCCGTGCACAGCAAACCCGGGAAGTCAAAGGGTTGGTATTGGGTAAGTCAGACGAAATGCCACTCATTAGTGCCACCGTATATGTAAGCAAACAGGACTTACAGCGCATTAATTATGAGAGCCCCACATTAGGGACAATTACCGATTTAGACGGGCGTTTTCGCTTTGATGTACCTCAAGGTGTGGATACACTATATGTTACGTATATGGGGTACGAAGAGGAAAAGGTGAATATTAAAGGGAAGAATTTTGTTACCGTTCACCTCGCAGAGCGATCGACCGATCTCGATGAAGTGGTTATTACCGGGTATCAAAACATTGAGAAGCACAAGCTTACTGCTTCTGTTGGTAAGATGGAGATGGAAGAAAACATGAAGCCGGCTGTTATGAGTGTAGATCAGATGATTCAAGGGCAGTTGGCTGGGGTTACCACCATGGCTACATCGGGAGCTCCCGGAGCTCCGGTAAAGATTCGCATTAGGGGTACAGCTTCAATTAATGGAACGCAGGATCCTCTATGGGTACTGGATGGAATGCCGTTGGAAGGTACCGAGGTTCCCGATTTGGAAGATACAGATGTGAGCCAGTTGTATAACAGCTCCATTGGGGGATTAAATCCGAGTGATATTAAATCGATTACTGTATTGAAAGATGCCGCAGCAACAGCTATTTACGGAGCCCGGGCCGCCAATGGTGTAATTGTTATTACGACAAAAAGCGGAAAAAAAGGCGATATGAGGGTGAATTTTTCAGGACGTACCTCAGTGGCTACTAAACCAGATATCAGTAATCTTAATTTGATGAATGCTTCAGAAAAAGTGGATCTGGAGTTGAGCCTTCTGCAATCAGACTATTCTTATCGCGAATCGAAAGGGGGTGTCGCTCGAATTTTAGATACCTATGGAGAACGCAGCTTATTCGCAAATCAAGGATGGGACGCAGTTAGTCAGGAAGCTAAGGACGAAATCACCAATTTGCGAAAAATAAATACGGATTGGAATGACATGCTTTTCAGGAGCTCAATAAATCATGATTATTCACTCAGCTTGTCAGGAGGTTCTGAATCCTTGAAGTATTATGGCTCCGTTAGCTATTACAACGAGCAGGGAATTACTGAGGGCACTGGAATGGAACGATTCAACCTGACAACCAAAACAACCTTTACCCCCACCGATAAGTTTACCTTTAATGTGGGCGTTTATGCGAATCAGCGACGAAATCGTTCATTCTTAACCGGAACTGGCGGACATACTAATCCTGTGTATTATTCGCGACGAGCAAATCCGTATCAGCAGGTGCGCGATGAAGAGGGTTTTTATCTTTACGATACCGATATACAAGGCCAGTCAGAGTATGTGGTGCCATTTAATATCCTGGAAGAAAGAAGTAATACGGATTATGAGTTGTTGTCCAGATCGTTAAATGGGATTTTTGATATGGAATATGAATTGCTCCCTTCTTTATCATTTACTTCACAGCTGGGGTTACAGGTGGATTACAGCCAAACAATGAAGTATGCTGATAACGATACCTATTATACACGTCGACAGATAGCTCAAAGCAAAGTTACTGTAGATGCCGATGGTGACGGGCAGAAAGATGATGCTGTTTACCTGATTCCTGAGGGAGGGGTTTATAATGATTTTAGTAGCCGATCTTTCCAATATACATGGAAAAATATGATACGCTTCGATAAACGATTTCAGGATCATCATGAAGTAGAGGTAATGATTGGTAATGAGGTCCGTAGGAATAATTATTCGAGTATCAACTCTATTGCCTATGGGTACGATAAGCAGTCTTTAACTGATTTGAGTCTGCTTTTTTATGAGCAGGACATTGCAGACAGGTATGATTTATTTCGCCGGGGTGAGGTAGAAAATGCCTTTATATCGGTATTTAGTACTTTTTCCTATTCTTATATGCGGAAGTATACGATAGGCGGAAGCATCCGATTTGATGGTTCTGATTTGTTCGGTGTCGACCCAAAATATAAATACCTGCCATTATACTCTTTAAGTGCCTCATGGAATGCACATAAAGAAACATTCGTTAAAGATGTTGATTGGATAAGCACATTAACTTTACGTGCCTCCTATGGCCTACAGGGCAATATCGACAAAAATACTTCTCCTCAGCTAATGGGTACATTAAAACGTTTTCAGTTGTTGCCCGGCCATGAAAATGAATTTATGATTGACGTAACAGCCCCGCCAAATGATAAGCTTCGATGGGAGAAAACACAAAGCTACAACGTTGGTATGAATTTAGGATTTCTGGAAAACCGTATCAATTTATCATTTGACCATTACCAACGACACAGCAGCGATTTAATTGGTCAACAGAGTATTCCTCTAAGTGTGGGCTTTTCCACTATCTCAGTTAATTGGGCAAAAATGAACAATAAGGGCTATGAATTGAACCTGTCCACTGTAAATGTAAAAGGAGATGAGTTTCAATGGTCAACCGATTTTAATATTGCTTATAATAAAAATGAGGTCGAGCGAATAAAGGTGGCTGAGAATACCACGTACCCAACAGCCGAAGGCTATTCTGTGGATGCTTTATTTGCTTTGGATTATGTAGGTTTGGATGAACAGGGATATCCTCTATTTCTTAATCCCGAAGGACAAAAAGTGACGTTAACACAACTTATTGGATTTAAAGAGGGTTTAGGAGGTACCGGAACCAAAGGAATCTCTGCAGCAGAAGAGCGCGCGCTTTATTCCTTTATGGGAACTCAAACGCCAAAATATAGTGGAGGGTTTAATAACCATTTCAACTATAAAAATGTGCGACTGGATGTTTTTCTGGCCTTTAATCTTGGGCATGTTGCACGTGTGAAACCTCCTTATAGCCTTACACGTTATGATAGAGGGATGAATAATAATGCCATTATTCTGGACCGTTGGACCCCGGGAAATCCAACAGATAATCCGGCTTTAATCGATCAGGCTGGAGCCGATGCAGCTCATGCATATGATTATTATGGGTATGATTCATTCAATTATGACCGCTATTTCGACGATTATGTAAAGGATGCAGGCTATATTCGCTTACAGAGCATCCGATTGTCTTATGATTTTAATGACGAGTGGCTGAAGAAGCTTCACCTGGGAAGTGCCTCTCTGTCCCTTGAGGCCAGAAACCTCTATGTTTTTGCCATGGGAGATTATGATGGGTATATGGATCCGGAAACCCTTGGGAATTTGTATGCGCAGCCCATTCCTAAAACATTTACATTAGGATTGAATATAGGATTCTAAAGAACAGAACGTTATGAAAAAGATAAATGATATATTTCTTATTTTTATTGCCGTGTTGCTCTTATCCGGTTGCGAAGGTTATTTGGATATTAAGCCTGTAGGAAGGGTAATACCTGAAACGGCAGAAGACTACAGAAAGCTGTTGAATAACGCTTATAGCTCTTTCCCCGATGATTTCAGTAAGATTGTTTTTGCCACCGATCAATACCATTTGCTGAAAAATGCCGGAGACTATGAAATTTATAAAAACTACATAACATGGGATTATAAAGGCGAAAGCAATTCGCTCCCTTTGAACTGGCGGTTGTATTATAAGGTGATTTTTGAATGCAACGATATTATTGAAAAGCACCAGGAGATAAAGGATGGACGAAAAGAGGAAATTCAGCAGTTAGTTGGAGAGGCTTATGCGTTGCGAGGTTATACGCATTTTATACTTGCTAATTTATATGCTCCTGCCTACGGCAAGGTTGACGCAAAGGATACTCCCGCAATACCTTTACGATTGGATACAAAAACGGATGTGATACCCAAACAAAATACTCTTGAACAGGTGTATACACAAGTTATTACCGATTTGCAAAAAGCAACAGAATTAATGACTGAAGAAACATGGATGGGTAGCGATAAGTACCGTTTAAGTAAAGCTGCAACCTTTGGGTTATTATCTCGTGTTTATTTGTATATGGAGGAGTGGCAAAGTTCCGTTGATATGGGGAATAAGGCTTTGGACTTTTCCGATGAGCTGGCAGACTTGAATCTCACAGCAGAGGTTCCCAATCACTATCTGCAACCTGAAAATTTATGGTCGATTCATTACGGTGTAAATTCAACAGCCTTAACCTTTCTGAAAGTGCACAATAAGTTAACTGATTATTTTACTGTAAATGCAGGTGATTTACGTGCGAGCGTATGTTTTGAAAACAACGGAGACATGCTACAAGTAGGGAAAGTGGGTAGCAATGAACTTCGTGTAGGCATGCGAACCGCTGAGATTTACCTGAATATGGCCGAGGCCTATTGTGAATTAGCCGATACAGAAAGGGCCAAAGGATATTTGTTAACATTGATTGCTAACCGATATACTAGCAATGCTGCTGAAAATAAGGTGTTTGAGCTGGAGAAATATAGCAATCAGGAGTTGTTAGAGGAAGTTTATCTGCAGAGAAATATTGAACTCTCTTTTGAGGGACATCGTTGGTTTGATTTGAGAAGAACAAAGCAGCCTGAAATTATCCATAGTATTGGCGATGATATTTATACTTTGACAGATAAGAATAAATATACGTTCCCGATACCGCAAGAGGCATTGGATGGAAATTCCAATTTGCAGTAAATCATATGTGGAAGGAAACGAAAATGGAGATTATGAAAAAAATTGTACTAGTAGTAAGTGTGTTTTTGTTTGCAGCACAGTTTGCCTGGGCACAAGTTGAGAGTAAACTTTTTGTTCAGGAGCCATTGCAACGTGAGGCTTTCGATGTTGAAGCGGATCTCGCAACCTATTCCATGGGGAAAGAACAGTTGAAACTATTAGATGATGGGGCTTTGCTCGTTGCCGGAATGGCTACCTCCGATTTTTCCTTTGCAGGCGTTGATGTGACATCCGTAACTGAAGGCACTAGTTATTTAAAGAAGTATAGTGCCACCGGTGAACCTCAATGGATTGTATGGATGAGTGAAGGAATGAGCAATACCCGTTTATTAGAGGTTGATAAGGATGGTAATATATTTCTGGCAGGATGCTATGGGGGCCAGATTACAATTAAGGATACAGAAGGCAATACTGAAATCTTACCTAAACCTGACGGGGTTGACATGACTACTCCTGATTATACATACCTGATAAAACTCGATGATACCGGTGTAGTAAAATGGAGTAAATACTTTCAGCCTGAAATGGCAACAGGCGAGTGGATGATGCCGAAATCCGAGCCTACAGCTTTGGCCTTATCAGAAGGAAAGATTGCCTTCGCCTTTAGTTTTCAAGGGCTGTTAAATATTGACGAACAGGAGTATAGTAGTTTGTCATGGATGTATGGATATGCCAGAGCGTGGTCATCTATGCTCCTGTTCATGGATGAATCTGGTGAATTGGTAAACTTGAAACCCTTTATCGCTGTTGAAGATCCTGATGCAACGAATGAAGATGATAAGACTGTACTTTCGGATATGGTTTTTCAACAAATGGTTTTTGGACCTGATGATCAATTGTTCGCTGTTGCAAGTCTTTCTGGTTGTGTGAAAGATGTCGATACCGAAACCCTTTATAAAACTGAGGCAGATGAATACTTTATGGTTCCTCAGTTACAGCTCTTCGCTTTTGATCAGACTTATACTCAAAAATGGTCTAAATACTACCCTATGGATAAAGGGCATACCGCTATGGATGGTCGCCATATATTACAAACCAAAAGTATAGGTGTTGTTGAAGATCAAATTACTGTTGGGGGTATGGTGCAGGATACTATATTTATTGATCAGCAAGAGGAGGTTTACATAAATTCTGTTGACGAAATGGACGGATTTGTTGCCAGCTTTAATGTGCAGGATGGTTCTTTTATTCGAACCCGACAAATAAAAACACAAGGGCAGTCTGATGATAATATGGCATTTGTTTTTTCCCATAACCATACCTATGTTTCCGGAGTTTTAACCAATACAGTAGTGATTGGTGGAAAGTCAGTGAAAACCAATAATGAAGCTGATCTCTTTCTGGCTGATTTTAACCATTACAATGAAACGCTTATGCTCGAAGCCACTGGAGGTGGAGGGCATGAATTTGTGCAGGCCATAGATGTTACTGAAGCCGGAGAAATTGCTACCACCGGAACTATTTTATCATTGAATGGAAACGATTGCGAAGTTTGGGGCGAAGTGGTCTCAAGTACACAGCAGGGTGAGAATTTTATCCCAGATATCTATGTGAATAAAATCATTTCAACTGTCAACGCCAGGCCTACGGCAAGCCGATTATTAGATGACCAAATTGTGTCTGTAGAGGAGTCCTTCGAATATGCTCTGCCGAAAAATATCTTCTCCGATCCCGATGGCGATAAGCTAGTTATTACCTCCTGTTTGGATAATGGGACAGCTTTGCCTGAATGGTTGATTTTTGATAATGATCAAATTACCTACTCAGGTATTCCCGCAAAAGAGGATCTGGGGCTCTATCAAATCAGAATCACGGCAACCGATAGATTAGGTGCCAGCGTATCTCTGCATTTTCAGATTTATGTTCAATCTACTACAGGACTTGATGAAGTGCCTGCATCACAACTCCTTTTTTACCCAAACCCCTCTGATGGAAGTATCTTTTTTAACACACAAATTTCAAGAGTAGAGGTGTTTAATATCACAGGCCAACGAGTAATGATAATGGAAGATTGTCAATCAATAGATTTTAAAGCCAATGGATTAAAAAGGGGAACGTATTTTATTCGCATGAGTGATGATTATGATAATACGCGAACAGAGAAGCTCCTATTAAAATAGGTGCTCGGGCAATTAGCGCATCTTATCACGGATGTTTCTTTTACACGTTTTTCCATAACGGAAGTATTACGATTTATACATAAAAAAGAGGCGATACCCTTTCGGGGCGCCTCTTTTTTTATTGTAAACAGGTTTTATTAAATAAACAGATTCAGATTGGCTTGTTCCGCTTCTTCGAGATAGGCAGCTACCCCGCCAATTACTACGCCGGGGCGCAATTCTTCTGGCGAAACACCCATTACATCCATACTCATCTGGCAGGCTAAAAGTTCTACGCCATTGTCAACAGCTGATTGGAGCATCTCTTGTACCGAGGCGATTTTTTTTGATTTCATTCGCTTGCTCATCATTTTTGAGCCCATGCCTCCCATGTTCATCTTCGAGAGTTTTAACTCCTCGGCTGAGCCGGGCATCATGGCGCCAAAGGCTTTTGACATAAAGTCTTTCTTTACTTTTGGTGCCTTCGGATCTTTCAACAGGTTTAGCCCCCAGAAGGTGAAAAAGAGGGTGACTTTTTTGCCCATGGCTGCCGCTCCATTTGCTATTACCAAAGAGGCCAGTGCTCGATCCATGTCATCACTGAAAACGACAATGGTTTTGTTATCGGGCAATGAAGCCGATACATTTGCAGACCTAGTATCCTCCTGCTTTTTTGGGGCGCTACCTAAACCCTTTTCAATTTCAGCAATTACCTTTCCTTTCTCTTGTGCTACCGATACCAACGTATTTCCGGTTACTTTACACCACGATTGAACATCTTTATAAAAGCCAGGGTCGGAAGCGATTTGCCGGATGCGCTCCCCATCAGCTAACTGCATTACAGCTTCTTTCAGCTTCATGATGGGGCCGGGACATTGCAAACCACAAGCATCAATCTCCAGCGTTTTTACATGAGTAGCCTTTTGTGCTTTTTTATCAACACTTATAATAAGATCATCCTTGCCGATGATCTCGTTCTCGAAAATGTCCTCATTGCTCTGTTTTTGCGTCGCATGCTCGTAGGTTTTATACCCACCAGAAAGGTTCCATACCTCATATCCCATTTGGCTGAGCATACGTGCGGCTACATGGCCACGTAACCCTACCCCACAGAAAACAAGGATTTTTTTCTCCTTAGTAAGCTCTCCCATACGGAAACGTAGTTCGTCAACGGGAATATTCATAGCGCCTTCAATGGTGCCCAGCGAAAATTCGTCGGCTGTACGGACATCTACCAAATTCCACTCCCGATCATTTATCTCTGCAACTTCGTTCCAGTGAGCAATGCGGGTTGTTCCGTCCATGATGTTTTCGGCTACGAAACCGGCAATGTTTACCGGATCCTTTGCCGAAGAGAAGGGAGGGGCATAAGCATGTTCAATCTCTTCCAAATCGAAAATTGTCCCTCCGTGTTGGAGAACGGTAGCTATCAGGTCAATGCGTTTGTCAACGCCTTCGTATCCCACAATTTGAGCCCCGAACAATTTTCCCGACTCAGGATCAAATACAATCTTCATGGATAGCGGCATGGCATCGGGATAATAGCCGGCATGTGAACTTCCATGAGTAATAGAAGCTTCATAAGGAATGCCACGTTTTTTTAGTTCTTTTTCCGGAACACCGCAGGCAGCAACGGTGATATCGAAAACTTTCGCAATGGCTGTTCCAATGGCCCCTTTGTAGATACGTTTGTTGCCTCTGACAATATTATCAGCCACCATTCGTCCTTGTTTGTTGGCAGGCCCTGCCAAATACGTAGGCATTTTCGTGCCTAAGATGGGGTGTCGGAACTCTATGGCATCCCCTAACGCGTAAATATTGGGATCGGAAGTTTGCAGGTAATCATTGACCACGATACCTCCCTTTTCGCCCAATTCCAGTTGGGCTTTTCGAGCCAGTTGACTTTCCGGGCGCACGCCTATGGATAAGATAACCATGTCGGTTTCTAAAGATCTGCCGGAAGTTAACTGCGCTTCCAGTCTGGATCCTTTTGACGAGAATGCCGATACGCCAACACCCAGAAAGAATTCTACATCTTTTGTTTTTAAGTGCTGGTGCACTTCTGCTGCCATTTCGTAGTCCAGTGGCGACATCATCTGACCGGCCATCTCCACAATGGTAACCAGAATACCCCTGTGATGCAGATTTTCGGCCATCTCAAGCCCGATAAATCCGGCACCTACCACTAAAGCGTGTTTGGGTTTTTGTGTGTCAATAAAGCCTTTGATGGTATCGGTGTCTTTCACATTACGTACCGTAAAGATCTTCTCATCTTTTATTCCCGGGAGTGAAGGTCGTACCGGCTCGGCTCCGGGTGCCAGGATAAGTTTGTCGTAGCTCTCAGTATACTCTTCCCCTTTGACAATGTCGCGAACGGTAACGGTTTTTTCCTGGCGATTAATGTCGATGACTTCGCTCTCAACACGTATGTCAATATTAAAACGAGCATTAAAGGATTCTGGCGTTTGTACCAAGAGCTTTTCGCGTTCCTTTATTACTTCTCCGATGTAGTAAGGTAGGCCACAGTTTGCATAGGAGATGTTTTTCCCTCTTTCAAACATAAGAATTTCCGCTTGTTCATCGAGTCTTCTCAAACGTGCTGCGGTAGTTGCTCCACCTGCTACACCGCCAATAATAATGTATTTTGACATGATCTTTTCTTTTAAATTAGGCCGCAAATATATCTAAATACCAACATATAACCATAGAAATATAGCTAAATGTTTTTCAAATAACAGTAAACTTATTGTATTATTTACTACTGCTACTAAACAAACAGTGATGGCGGGAATAAAAAAAAACCGCCCTTTTCGGACGGTTTTGCATTTATTTTATTTTTATTGCCTAGTGCGTTACCAATTTCTGTGTGCACGTCCGCGACCCGTGTTCATTCCCATGCCATTGCCTCGGCCGCTGCGTCCTTGTTGAATGCCACGCCCCATGCGGCCATAATTGCTATTGGCATCGAAGTAAACTTGCTGCTCCTTGGTGAGCAAGGCCCGAACTTGTTTGCGATAGCGATCGCGCTTTTTCATCATCTTATTTCGTAAAGTAGTCATCGCATCTGTATTGTCATCCAACTGGTTAATCGGTACATTGCTGGAACAGAGAGTACGTCGACGGGCGCGTAATTCGCCAAGTTCGTTGTGGTAAGTTTGCTGCTCGCTAAAATGCTTGAGACGGAGCTCTTCAATTTGGGCTGTTTGTTCTTCGGTAAGATTTGGGATGGATGTACATAGATACCCATTCCCATAGCCTGTTCCTTGCATGCCTGCTTGATTCAATGCACGATTGCCAGTTTGCAATCCCATACCTCTGCCTCTTTGAGCGTATCCTTCAGGGCTAAGGGCAAATATTGCGAGAAGCACAATCAGTAAGCTGCTTTTTAGATGAATAGATTTCATAGTTTTTAAGTTTTAGTTTTTACTATTTTGATTTCATAACTATGACACCAATAGGCAGGTGTTTATTACAGGTGAAATAAAAAAAGATAAAAAAAGGCGTCCCTCCCCAGGGACGCCTAAACTAACCTAAAAACCCAAAATTATGAATTGAGCTACAGAGTACAAATATATAGATATTTTCAGAAATGCAAATATAACAAATGTTAAAAATCCTTATTATTGTTTGCTAATACTTCAATGGCTTTATTTACCGTATTGTCTAAGCTCCTGATAATGGGGTAGAAACCCTCGTTGTCTAAGATGTTACGGGCAATGTATGCTTTTAGTTGGGTATGGATGATCTCTTTGGAATTTCCGTATCCGTCGGTAGTTTTAGAAATTCCATGTTCTGAAGCATAGGTTGTAAATTGATCCATCAGTGCCTGTCGGTTCAAGTGCGCTTCCAGGGATGCTACATGTTCAAATTCGTTCAATGTTTTTCTATGGTCATCGGCATAGTTAAATGCAAATCGATAGATTAACTGTTGAGCCGAAATGCGACCATAATACTTTGAAACACGTGTAGTGTCAAATGGGACAAAAACATCGGGCATGATCCCGCCTCCGCCATAGACAATTTTTCCACCGGGAGTTTGGTACTTTAATGAGTCGGCAAAATGGATGCTGTCCTTCTCCGAGAACTCTCCACTTATGAAGCGTTCGTTTAAATCGTTGTAATACTCCTCGCGGTTCTCGGAATAGGGCTTTTGAATGCTTCTTCCGGTTGGTGTGTAGTAGCGGGCAACGGTGAGCCGGATTGCCGAGCCATCGGTTAACAGCGTTTGTTCCTGTACCAAGCCTTTTCCAAAGGATCGTCGGCCGATAATTGTCCCCCGGTCGTTGTCCTGAATGGCTCCTGCCAGGATCTCACTGGCCGATGCTGACCACTCATCAATTAACACGGCCACATCCATCTCCTTGCAAAGTCCCCTTGATGAGGAATATACTTCGCTGCGAGGGCTGGCTTTACCTTCGGTATATACAATTAACTTATTGGCCTCCAAAAACTGGTCTGCTATGTTTGTGGCTGCCGTCATATACCCGCCATTGTTCCCTCGTAAATCTAGAACCAGGTTCTTTACTGTATGGGTACTTTTTAGCTCCTTTATTTCGTCAACAAATTCGCGAAAGGTTGTTTGCGCAAATCGGGAGATCTTTATGTAACCGGTAGTATCGTTAATCATGTAGCCAACATCCACACTGTATAAGGGAATTTTATCGCGGGTAATGTCAAATTGTAGAAGCTCCGGAACATTTTTGCGCTTTACCTCAACAGTTACCTTTGTTCCCCTGGCTCCTTTGAGCATATGAATAACTTCATCGGTGGAAAAATCCACTCCGGCTATTAAGGTGTCATTCACTTTTATAAATCGGTCGCCGGGCATAATTCCCACGCGCTCTGAGGGACCTCCTGTAATAGTGCTAATGACAATAACCGTGTCATTCTGCATATTAAAGGAAATGCCTATCCCCTCGAAATTGCCTTGTAGGGGTTCACTAACCTGCTCAAGATCTTTCGAGGGAATATAAACCGAATGAGGATCCAGCTCTTCCAGCATGGCAGGTATGGCTGCTTCCACTAATATATCATCATTGATGCTGTCGACATAGCGTGATTGCACATAATTGACCACAGAGCTTAGTTTGCCGTTTGTTTTTGCAGGGGTGCTTACATTGTAGGCGGGTCTTTCGGTAAAAAAACTTCCCAGGTAGAACCCTCCGATGAGGACAATCGCAAAAGCAACCGGGAGAATAATTTTTGAAATGTTATTGTTCATGTGGTGTATCAATTTCCAGGTGTATAATTTCAATGTTGGCCCTGCGTAAAAGGGCTAGTCCATCCTCATTGTGGTATTTGTTACAAAAAACAACACGTTTAATACCGCTTTGAATGATGAGCTTTGAACATTCCATGCAGGGTGAAGTAGTTACGTATAACGTTGCACCCTGACTACTATTGTTGGATTTTGCCACTTTTGTTATTGCATTGGCTTCAGCATGTAGTACGTAAGGTTTGGTTACATTGTTCTCATCTTCGCAAATATTTTCGAATCCTGCAGGCGTACCATTGTAGCCATCGGAGATAATCATTTTCTCTTTGACGATGAGGGCGCCTACTTGTCGTCTTTTGCAGTAGGAGTTCTGTGCCCAGATTTGGGCCATTTGCAGGTATTTTTTGTCGAAAGAGGCTTGCTTCTCTTTGTAGGGGTGCAGGTGGTTGTCTTTCATGAGGGTTACGGATTAGTACATACAAAAAAACCCTCCGGAAAGAGGGTTTTTTGTGTAGTACCTGGAGCCGGGCTCGAACCGGCACGGGATAATTCCCACTGGTGTTTGAGACCAGCGCGTCTACCAATTCCGCCATCCAGGCATATACTTCAATGAACCATTTGCCGTGCAAAAATAGAGAATTTGTTTGGTTACGCAAAATAAATGGACGAAAAATGTATTCTCTTTTTAGCGCTCTCTGATAATGAGCGAATTGCTTAATTATTCTTCTTTCGGACTTTTATGGGCCAAGATTTTTTATTAATTTGGGAGGGCTTTAAATTGCCCTTAAAAGGAATATACGTTTAACCCTAAAAGAATTTTATATGTCTGTGAGAAAAAATGACATGAAGGCTGTTTTGAAACAGCTCGGAATTGAAAAAATAAATGCCGGTGTAGCCACAGGTACGGAATGGATGGAGACCCAAGGGGATGTTACAACCAGTTACTCTCCCATAAATGGGGAAGAGATAGCTCAGGTAAAGAATGCCAAATTGGAAGATTATGAGCAGGTGATGGAAAAGGCTCAGGAGGCTTTCAAAAAGTGGCGCGAAGTTCCTGCTCCTGCTCGGGGCGAAATTGTACGCAAAATTGGCCTGGCTTTTCGAAAACATAAGGAAAATCTGGGCATGTTGGTAAGCTATGAGATGGGAAAAAGCTACCAGGAGGGGCTTGGTGAAGTACAAGAGATGATCGATATCGCCGACTTTGCTGTGGGGCAATCACGCCAGTTGTATGGATACACCATGCAGTCGGAACGTCCGGAACATCGGTTGTTTGACCATTATCATCCTTATGGTGTGGTGGGAGTTATCACCGCGTTTAATTTTCCTGTAGCTGTATATGCCTGGAACACAATGGTTGCCGCTGTTTGCGGAAATGTAGTGATTTGGAAACCCAGCTCTAAAACGCCGCTTACCGCAGTTGCTGTTCAGAAAATTGTTGCCGATGTAATAAAGGATGAGGACGAAGTACCCGAAGGTGTGTTTAACCTGGTTATTGGCCGTTCGAAAGTAATGGGCGATAATTTTATTGAAGATAAACGAGTACCGCTGATTTCTGTAACCGGTTCCACAAACGTGGGGCGTCGAGTGGCTGAGAAAGTGGGAAAACGATTAGGGAACTCCATTCTTGAGCTGGGTGGCAATAATGCTATGATCATCACCCCCAATGCCGAGCTGGAAATGGCCATCCCAACGATTGTATTTGGAGCCGTTGGTACTGCCGGTCAACGTTGTACTTCTACACGACGCGTGATTGTTCATGAAAGTATTTATGAAGAGGTGAAAAATAGGTTGATGAATGCATATAAGCAGGTGTCGCAACGAATTGGTGATCCACTTGATGAGAATAACCTGGTTGGACCCCTTATTGATAAATCGGCCGTTGAGCTTTTCACCTCCGCACTTGAGGCCATAAAGAAAGAGGGAGGTAAGGTCATTTTTGGTGGAGAGGTATTAAGTGGTAAAGGCTACGAGGCCGGTACTTATGTGGTTCCTGCTATTGCTGAAGCCAAAAATGAGTACCATATTGTTCAGGAGGAAACCTTTGCACCCTTATTGTATTTGTTGAAATACAGTACCTATGAGGAAGCGCTGGAAATTCACAACAACGTTCCTCAAGGTCTCTCATCTTCAATCTTTACCAATAACATCCGGGAAGCCGAACGCTTTTTATCCAATAGTGGATCGGATTGTGGTATTGCCAATGTTAATGTGGGTACTTCAGGTGCCGAAATTGGTGGCGCCTTTGGTGGTGAAAAAGAAACGGGCGGCGGACGTGAATCCGGTTCCGATGCCTGGAAAGGGTATATGCGCCAGCAAACTACTACCATTAATTATGGTACTACCATGCCCTTGGCCCAAGGAATTAAGTTTGAGTTTTAATCTGTTTCCGATAGCAATAAAAAAGCCGCCCTCGAGGGCGGCTTTTTTTGTTGATTAACCATTCATTTGTTTTTCAATTTCGTCTACTGTAATAGGAATGCGGTCGCCAAGTAATTCATGGCCATTTTCCGTTACCAGAATATCATCTTCCAGACGAATGCCTCCAAAGTCGATATATTCTTTTACCTTATCGTAGTTAATAAAGTCGGCAAATTTCTTCTCACCTTCCCATTTGCTAATTAATTCCGGAATAAAGTAACAACCGGGTTCATTGGTCAGAACAAAGCCGGGTTGCAATTCACGACCGAGACGTAGGCCTCCAAGACCAAATTTGTCCGAGCGTTTGGTATTTTCGTCATAGCCTACATAATTTTCGCCCAGACCTTCCATGTCGTGCACGTCGAGGCCCATCATGTGACCCAGTCCGTGTGGTTGGAAAAGGGCATACGCTCCGGTGCGTGCAGCTTCAGCAGGGTCTCCCTTCATGATGCCAAGGTCTTTCAACCCACTGGCCAAAACGGTCGCCGCTTCAACATGAATGTCGAAGTACTTTATCCCTGGCTTAATCATACTCGTAGCCTTATTGTTAGCGGCAAGTACGATGTTATAAATATCTTTTTGACGCTCGGAGAATTTGCCTCCCACAGGCACCGTACGTGTAAAGTCACTGGCATAGTGCATGGGTGTTTCCGCTCCTGCGTCAGTTAGCATAAGTTTGCCTTTTTCCAGTTTATTCCCGTGGTAGTGATTGTGTAGCGTTTCGCCATGCTGGGTAAGAATTACCGGGAACGAAAGCATGCCTCCGCCCGATAGCGCTATTCCTTCAATAACGCCTGCGATTTCACGTTCGTAAACACCGGGTTTCGACATCTTCATGGCCGTGGTGTGCATCTGATAACCAATGGCAGCCGCTTTTTTCAGCTCTTCAATTTCGTGCGCATCCTTAATACTTCGTAATTCAACTACAGCTTTAATGAGTTGCTCGGAAGTAAGATCTTTTACCTGGTTGTGTCCAATATGCAATAAATCGGCAACTTTCATTACGGCCTCTCCTCGGTACTGAGGCAGAAAGTGAAGTGGGCTATTCTTGCTTTTTGCTTCTGCCAGTGCTTTTTCCAGTTGGTTAAAGGGCTTTGTCTGGCTAATCCCCACTTTTGCTGCCAACTCTTTCATCGAGGGTTGTGGTCCCATCCAGATGATGTCATCAAGGCTTACGTCATCGCCGAAGATGAACTCTTCGCCCGTTTCAAAATTGATAACGCCCGCTAATCCCGGCATGTCAAGGCCAAAAAAGTATAGAAAAGAGCTGTCCTGACGATAATGATAAATGTTGCCGGGATAGTTCATGGGTGAGTCGTCATTGCCCATAAATACACCCAGACCAGTGGTTATTTTTTCTTTAAGACGCTTTCGTCTGTTAGCATATACGTCTGCATTAAATAATTCCATAGTAGTAATGATTTTATGTTTCGTATTTTGTCTTTTGCGAATTTATAAAAGCTTTGAGAATAAATTCATGACATTTTTCCTATTCTTCAGAAATATAGACAATTTAAAACGAAGAAAGTTTTTTTTCTTCTCACACACCGGAAGACACGATTGGGTGTAGGGTTGTGTTAAATTCCTCATTGTCAGGCATGAGATTGTTTGCGAATAGTGTTGCATTTTGTTGATAGATTCGTATATTCGTACTTTATACACATACTGTTGATAACCTCTAAAACCATTTGCTATGCCTTATCGTCGTCTTCCCAACACGGATAATGCCCGCCTCAGGGCACTAAAGAGTGCTTATGAAATGGGGCAGGAGATTCCCCCCTTTAAGTTGGCCTACGATACAAAAACCTATATCCAGATACAGCAATTTTTACCCAAATGGGAGAAAGCCTTAATCGAATATCAAAATACTTACAACCTGCAGACAAAGAATAATAAGGAGTACTTGCGGAAGCTAAAGAAAGCCCGGATGTATATCTCCCATTTCATCCAGGTCGTAAATATGGCTATCCTGCGCGGCGACTTGAAAGAGGAGACAAGAACCTACTATGGCATGGAGTCCGGCGATAAGAAACTACCCTCGTTAACTTCCGAAAAAGCCGTGCTCAGCTTGGGAAAAGCCCTTATCGACGGAGAGACAAAACGGCGAATGGAGGGACACCCACCCATCACCAATCCAACGATTGCAGTGGTGCGTGTAAATTACGATAACTTCTATGATGCGCATCAGTTTCAGAAAACCTTGCAACGTAATCATCAACGTGCGCTGGATCATCTTACGAACCTGCGGGAGGAGGCTGATGCTATCATTCTGCGTATCTGGAATGAGGTGGAAGCTACTTTTGAGGAGCTTTCTGAAGAGTCAAGACGCCTGGAGGCCCAGAAGTATGGAGTTGTTTATGTGTTTCGCAAAAACGAACTGGGCAAACGAAGCCTCTTACACGCTGGCGATACCCTTAATTTGTAGGTGAGCTTTTCTCGCGCCGCCAAAAGAAAACCAGCGTCCAGGTAAATAATACCGAAGCAACCACAGCGGCTACTATTGTGCCGGAGGTTAAGCCCATGTTGTCTACCTGCTCTACCATCTCCTCACCCATAAAGAAATAGGCGAGCACAGCTGTTGTATTGTTTACAAAATGTGCAATAATGGGCAGCCAAATGGAGCCACTCCGATAATAAAGGTAGCCAAAAAACAAACCAAGCAAAAAACGTGGAATGAAGCCATAGAATTGCATATGCATTGCACTAAATAATAAAGCTGCCAGAATTATTCCCCAGTGTGCACTGCGCGTCCAATTGGTGAAAAGGCGCTGCAAGATACCCCGAAATGCCAACTCTTCGCCAACTGCCGGTAAAACGCCTATGAGAAAAATATTGAAAAGGAGCCCGCCGATAGTTGAGACATCCAGAAAGGCTTCTATCAGTTGTTGTGCACTCTCTTCCTTTACCTTTAAATAATTTTCAAGTCCCTCCATGGATGCAGGCAGATCCATATTGGCATTAAAGTAGGCGATTAGATTTATGAGTGGCAGGGCCAGTAACATTAAGAAAATTGCCATGAAAAAACTGGATCTGCTCTTGGGAGCCCGAAACCCCAAATACTCCTTTGCCGAGGGGGCAAACATATAGGCCGCCATAAGCGGGGGAAGTGTAAACAAGCCAATACCCTGCAGGGTTTGAAGAAATTTCATGAACGAAATAAATTCGGGATTGTCTGGCTCTCCTGTAATGGCGCCCAAATTAGCTACGGAAAGATCAAAGATGGGAATGGCTGCAATAAAGCCAATTATCATTATGAATAGAAGCGCTACCAGCGTTACAAAGAGAAAAATAAGGAGCTTTAGAAAGGGATGGGCAGTTTCAAATAGTTGTTTCACAGATGATAAAATTATGTTGTAAAAAATAGTCCTTGGGTTTTGGCGTATTTAGAGCCTTTAAATATAAGTAATAATAGCAAATTAGGGAAATTGGTCACCAAAAGGGAATTATTATTTTGCTTTGATTATTTTTGCCAAATTATAAAAAAGATTTGAATTGTGAAGATCGCTGGTTTGGATATAGGAGAGAAGCCCTTGTTTTTGGCACCCATGGAAGATGTAACCGATCCCTCGTTTCGGTACATGTGTAAGCATTTTGGTGCCGATGTGGTGTATACCGAATTTGTGGCTTCCGAGGGGCTGATACGGAATTGTAAAAAGAGTGCGAAAAAGTTGTCGGTATTTGATCAGGAGCGCCCGGTAGCTATTCAGCTATATGGCCATCAGATTGATTCGATGGTGGAGGCAGCCAGGATGGCTGCCGAAGCAAAGCCCGACTTTATCGATTTAAATTTTGGCTGCCCGGTAAAGAAAATTGCTACCCGTGGTGCAGGGGCAGGGCTTTTACGTGATCTTCCCCAGATGCTAAAAATGACCGAGGCCATTGTTAAAGCCGTGGATGTGCCGGTTACGGTAAAAACTCGTCTGGGCTGGGACAGTGAGGATATGCCCATTGTTACTCTGGCTGAGCAGTTGCAGGATTTGGGCATTGCCATGCTGGCTGTGCATGGGCGTACGCGTATGCAATTTTATAAGGGAGAGGCCGACTGGACTCTCATTGGGAAGATTAAAGAAAATCCCCGTATGATTATCCCTATTGTTGGGAATGGTGATATAACCTCGGCGCAGGAGGCCAAGCACGCTTTCGACTCCTACGGTGTGGATGGGATTATGGTAGGACGCGCTACGGTTGGACGTCCCTGGATTTTTAAAGAGATAAAACACTACCTGGAAACAGGCCGGGAGATGGAGCCGCTTACGATTCGTGAAAAGGTTGACCTGGCAAAACTGCATTTACAAAAATCGGTGGAGTGGAAGGGAGAACCGCGCGGAATATTTGAAATGCGCCGTCATCTTTCCAATTATTTCAAAGGGTTGCCACACTTTAAGGAAACGCGAATGAAGCTGGTAACCTCCCTTGATGTAAACGAGCTGTTGGAAACCATGGAGCAGATTGCAATAACTTACGCCGATTATGATGATGCTTCACAGGGAGATGACTTTAATTTCTTTAGGTTTTAGGATGCACTTCCACCCCTGTTTTTTCTAAGCATTATTTCTCATAGCCACTTATGAAGTACTTGCTTAGCAGGATTAAACGTTTTCCAGATCTTGCGCTCTAACTTCAAGCTTACAAATAATTTACTTAATACTTGCCGCATGTTTAAAGTGCTACTGTTTTCGCCGGTTTTTATTTTGGTTTTCCTGCTTAACGGGTTCTCGCAGGAAAAGGAATCCCATTATCAGCTTTCGGTTGATTCCATTATGCAAACTACCCAGTTTTGGTTCCGCGATTTGCCGGAGGATTTCCAATGGGCACCGGATGGTTCGGTGTGCTATTTTTCATGGCAGGGTCCAGGGGATAGCACACGACAAATGTATCAATACAACCCAGGAAAAGAGAAGCTTCTACCTGCTACCGAACAAGAAGTAAGGCAATTATTGCCCTACTACAGTGCTTATTCGCCCGATAAGGCACAAATACTATATGTTGAAGGGGGAGATTTATGGTTGCATACGATTAAGAGCAACCACCGGACACTTCTTATGCAGCATATGGAAGGTCTAAGGGAGCCCCATTTTGTTACAAAAACAAAGGTAGCTTTTCGTATTCGGGATGATCTTTACACACTTGATCTTAGTTCTCATTTATTAAAACGAATTGTTGATTTTCGGGAAGAGCCTGAACCGGGTTCTACCCAGGATAAAGCTTCGGAAAAGTGGTTGAAGCAGCAGCAAAAACAGCTGTTTAGAGCCTTTCAGGAAGAAGAGAAGAAGTCGAAGGAAGCAAAAGCAATTCCGATTGTGTATAGCGATGATTTTCGAATACGCTCGGTGCGAATGGCTTGCGCGGGTGAGGTTGTCTCTTTCCAAATGTATAAGCGTGATGAGGGAGCTTCCACAGAGGTCCCCTACTATGTACACCAATCGGGTTATACAAAAGTGCAAGCCGCTCGCCCCAAAGTAGGCACAAATGAGCCTGCCGATATACAGGTGGGCATTTTTTTATGCGGGAAAGATAGTATGTATGTTGTTAACACAGATTCGCTACCGGGCATAAAGGATTACCCCGACTACTATCAGGATTATGATAGAATGGCTCCGGATGTTCCCAGGAAAGTGCAAACCTATGGTCCTTTTTGGTCGAATGACGGACGGTCTGCGATTTTGGACATTCGCTCTGTCGACAATAAGGATAGATGGATTGCACTATTGGATCCGGAAACCGGCGAGTTAACGGTTCTAGACAGGCAACAGGATGAAGCGTGGATTGGAGGACCCGGCATGCATCCTTACGGTGGCGGCGCTGTTAATTGGATGCCCGACAACAAGCATATTTGGTTTCTTTCTGAAGTTTCGGGCTTTGTACATGTGTATACCATGAATGTTGAAACGTTGGAGAGGAAAGCAGTTACTTCCGGCAAGTACGAAATATATAATCCTGCCTTATCCGCCAATGGCAAATACTGGTATTATCACAGCAATCAGGAGCACACTGGAGAGCGCCATTTTTATCGACAGCAAGTGGGCTCGGATAAACAGGAGCAGTTAACATCCGGCGAAGGCCGACATGATGTAATCGTTTCGCCTAATGATAAATGGATGGCCATTCGCTACTCCACCGCCACAACCCCATGGGAGTTTTACGTCCAACCTCTGAAACCGAATAAACCCAAGAAAAGAGTTACTCGTTCAACCACCGAGAAATTTGCCGCTTACCCTTGGCGGAGACCTAAATTTGTCAGTTTTCCTGCCAGCGATGGCGCGTTGGTTCCAGCCCGGTTGTATTTGCCGGAGAAACCCAATGGGGCTGCCATAATGTTTGTTCACGGAGCAGGTTATCTTCAAAATGCCCATAAATGGTGGAGTAATTATTTTCGCGAGTATATGTTCCATAATTTTCTGGCCGACCAGGGATATACTGTGTTGGACGTCGACTATCGGGGAAGTGCAGGGTATGGTCGCGATTGGCGAACGGCTATCTATCGGCATATGGGCGGACGCGACTTGCAAGACTATGTGGATGGAGCGAATTGGCTTGTAGAAAATCATCAGGTGGAGGCTGAGCGCATTGGTATTTATGGCGGAAGTTATGGGGGCTTTATTACCCTGATGGCCTTGTTTACCGAGTCGGAAGCCTTTGCTGCAGGCGCCGCTTTGCGGTCGGTGACCGATTGGGCTCACTATAATCACGGGTATACCTCAAATATTCTTAATACACCTACCCTCGATAGTATGGCCTATTACCGAAGCAGTCCCATTAACTTTGCTCATGGCCTTAATGATCCTTTGCTTATGTGTCATGGAATGATTGATATGAATGTGCATTTTCAGGATATCGTACGTTTATCGCAACGCTTTATTGAGTTGGGAAAAGAGAATTGGGAACTTGCTGTTTACCCTGTTGAACGTCATAGTTTTACAGAGCCCGAAAGTTGGACTGATGAGTACCAGCGTATTTGGAAGTTATTTAGGACGCATCTGGTATCTGACCTAAAGAAAGATCTTTCCGAAAATTAATAAATTAGGTTTTGAACCTGACTGATGCCGACACTGGCAAGAAAAGTAAGGGCAAAACTCCAAAGGAAAATACCCAGCAGCAAGTAAGGTAAAAAACGTTGTTTGGGTTGTTGGGTTAATACCCCTAAAACTACCGTTGGTATAGGACCAATAGTGCCGGCTCCAATGATGCCCAGTCCGGGGATCCCATATCTTCTCAGAAGGTTCTGAAAACGCGTTTGTTTCTTTTTGTTTCGTTTTGCCCGCTTGATAATTTTTTGCTTAAGACCGCTGCCCGAGTAATAGAGGATGATAACGGCAAGGGAGGAACCCAACGAAGTTGTGAGGGCGGTTAAAAAGGGACTAAGGCCAAAAGCGATACCTACGGGAATACCTTTGTAAATACCGGTAACACCTGCAAGTAAAGTTGTAATTAAAGAGAGCCAGAGGTTGTCCATGGCTGCTAATTTCTATTAAAACTCACCAATATGCCTATCTTTTTTCGGGTAGTCAAGCGTATAGTGCAATCCCCGGCTTTCGCGCAGATCTTTGGCCATTTTAATGATTAAATAGGCCACATTAATCAGGTTGCGTAGCTCACATAATTTTAACGAGAGGGTTGAGCGTTGGTAAAGATCTTCGGTTTCCCTGTAGATAATTGCCAGCCGCTTGAAAGCACGTGCCAAACGCAGGTCGGAACGGACAATGCCCACATAGTTACTCATGATCATTTGCATCTCTTTGTAATTCTGAGTAATCATGATCAATTCTTCAGGATAGCTGGTGCCTGAGGTGTCCCATGGAGGAATATTTTGTTGGATGGAGATACTGTTCAGGTGTTTTTTTCCATGCGTAGCGGCCAAATCGGCATACACAATGGCTTCGGTAAGCGAGTTGGACGCCAGTCGGTTGGCTCCGTGCAGACCCGTGGAGCTTACTTCGCCGGCTGCGTACAGATGCTGAATTGTACTTTCCCCATGGGTGTTGACTTTTACCCCTCCGCAGCTATAGTGAGCTGCCGGAACTACGGGAATGGGGTCTTTGGTAATATCAATCCCCAAACTCAGGCATTTGGCAAAAATATTAGGGAAATGTGATTTGAGCTCTTCAGCATTAAGGTGTGTACAGTCCAGATGGACAAAGTCCTCCCCGCGAATTTTCATTTCGTTGTCGATGGCTCGTGCCACGATATCACGGGGAGCCAAACATCCTCGTGGGTCATATTCGGGCATGAAAGCTTTGCCGTCGGTAGTGCGAAGAAGAGCACCAAAGCCCCGAAGCGCTTCGGTAACAAGAAAGGCCGGCTTTTCTTTAGGGTTGTAAAGGGCTGTAGGATGAAATTGCATGAATTCCATGTTTTCGATATTGCCCTTTGCCCGGTATACCATAGCCACACCATCGCCTGTAGCGATGGGCGGGTTTGTTGTACTTTCGTATAGATTGCCTACGCCACCGGTAGCTAACAGGGTGATTTTTGATAAAAAGGTGGACACTTTTTCGCTGGCAACATCCATGATGTAAGCCCCATAGCAGGTAATGCTTGTTTGGTTTCGCCTGACTGGTTTTCCTAAATGGTGCTCCGTTATCAGATCGACGGCAAAATGGTGTTCCAGGATATCGATATTGGGATGCGATTTTACCTGTTCAACAAGGGCATTTTGAATGGCTTCGCCGGTATTGTCTTTATGATGCAAAACTCGGTATTCCGAATGGCCCCCTTCCCGACCTAAGTCGTATTTGTTGTTTCCTCTTTTGTCAAAGTCTACGCCCCACTCAATAAGTTTCTGGATTTGTTGAGGTCCTCTTTCCACCACCAGACGTACGACCTCTTCGTCGCATAATCCGTCGCCACATACCAAGGTGTCCTGAATATGCTTTTCGAAATTGTCGGGGGGATAGGTTACGGCGGCAATTCCTCCCTGGGCATATTTTGTATTGGCTTCATCGAGAGTGCTTTTTGAGATAATACACACCCGACCGGCCTCTGCTACTTTTAAAGCGTAGCTTAATCCGGCTAAGCCGGCTCCAATCACAAGGAAATCATAAGTTTTTGTCATGCTGCAGAAGAGTTGCTATGGCTGAAACGCGCCAAAGATAATGAAAACCTTATAGTAAACCATATGAAGCCTGGGTGTTTTACATCTGTACAAATGCTGTTTTATCAGTTCTTACTATGCCTTCAACCAATTATGGCTTAGGACTTATTGGTGAAACGGGTGATGTCATTGGCAATTTTTAGGATTTTATACACCTCCCCATTTTCATCATAAATGGGGGTATAGGATTCCAGGAACACATAATGTTTTCCTTGTATGGTAAGTTCGGTTGCTTGTTTGCGGATAGTTCCCTGATTGAGATCTTGCCAAAAGGCTTCGTAGCCGGATTTTTGACTCTGATCCAGATTTAGGCCTACGGTGTGGTGTGTGCCCAATGCCTGCTCTTTAGTGATACCTAATAGCTTCAGGTAGGCGTCATTTATGTCCAGAATCGTTCCCTGAGGATCATATTCAATAATGTAGCTTGTGTTGTGCAGAGCGGTTATAAACCCTTCCATTTCCGCACTTTTCCGTGCTGCTTCTTCCTGGGTTGCCTGCAATTCCTCCATGTTTTGGCGCATTTCTTCCTCCTGTGCCGCCAGCTCCTCTGCTTGTTGTTGCGATTGCTCAAGCAAATGTGCGGTTTGTTTATTAATGCGTTCGGAGGCAATGGTTGAAGCAATGGTTTCGGATACTTTATGCATTAAGGCTAAGTGATGATCTTCCAGCGCACGGAATGAAGCAATCTCTATAATGCCCAGAACCTGTTCTTCCTGCATCAGGGGTATCAGCAACAGGCTGGAAGGGTTGGCATCGCCAAGTCCCGAGGTTATTTTGATGTAATCCTGAGGGATTTCTGTCAGGTGTATGTTTTTCTTTTCAATGGCACATGTCCCAACCAAACCTTCACCCAGCTGGAAGGTTCTTTTTTTGTATTTTCTACGGCTGTATGCATAAGCTGCCTGAAGGGAAAATGTAACCGTTTCCCCATCAACTTCTTCATCTTTTATAAACATGCCTCCTTGATTCGCTCCCAGGTAGTTTACTAAAAATTGAATGATCTGAAAGCTAAGCTCCTGCATGTCGCTGTGTGTATCCCGCAGAAGTGTTCCCAGCTTTGCCAGCCCTTCGTTTGTCCATTGTCGTTTTTCGTCCTCTTCCTTGCGTTTTTTCTCTTCCTTTCGAGCATTTATCAGGTTGTTGCGCATTTCAAGCAGCGAGTTTCCTAAATCATCCTCATTGCTTAGCAGGGTGAGCTGGCTCTCGAGATTTCCTGTACCTATTTGGCGGGCAAAGTTTGACTTGGCCATTAATCCCTCCACCGATCGATTCAGGGCATTGCCCATTTCTTCAATTTCGTCGCCTGTTTTTACATTTAGCTTCATGGACTCATCGATACGCCCACGTCCCATTTGCTTCAGGAAGTCCGTTACTTTTTCAATGGGGCCCGTGATATTTTTTGCAATCAAGGTAATTAGGAAGGCCAGCAGGAGCAATCCGATGGCTCCCACCAATAAGGAGAGGATAAAAGTTTTACGAGCCTCCTGAGTGACAACCGACAGCGGGACGGCAATCCCAACCGACCAGGGAGTTTGTATGCCTTCAATCGTAACGGGCGCATAGGCCGTGTAAAACTCTTCTCCCTCCTCATTTTCGGTAAAATAGGAAAAGGTTTTCCCCTTTTTTATGTTTTCTGTTACATTGAATTTTTTGTTCTCTTCCGGAAAGATGGTAGCTGTATTTTTTCCGATAAATTCGGCAGAAGGATTAGCGATGTATACACCTTCGTTCGAAAGCATGAAGGAGATACTTTGGCTGTTGGGTTTAATCTTGTCCATAATGGGTTGGAATTGCTCCAGGTGGATGTCGGCACCTAACACACCCATGAATTTTCCGCCTGCAATAAGCGGATATACCAGGCTTGTTTCTAAGAACTCCTCTCCCGACGCGCCTTTATAAGCATAATAGTAGGGTTCCATTATATAAGGCTTTCGGCTTTGCTTGGGAATTTGGTAGTAAGAGCCGGCGAAAATGGCTGATGAATCTGTCTCGATGGATTCATCCATAACAATTTGCCCATTTTGTTTATAGTACATGGGAGCAAAATTACCGATAACGCTACTCCCTTCTGTGTTTCGGTATTGTATGTCAAGTGTATCAAGGGTATGGGGTTCCCAGGTTGTCCATAAGGCTAAAAAATCCTCATTTTCACGTAACTGGTTACGCATGATCTCCCGAAATACCTGTCGCCTGGCAGTCATAGGAAGTACATGAAAATTAGAAAAAGTAGTCTGTAAACTCCTTAGGGTGGCTGCGTATTCATTCATGTGGCGCTCGATAGTATTGGATGCCACCTTCATATATGTGTCAGATAGCTTAATGGCATCCTTCCGCGCTTTGCTATGACTTTGGTAGCTTATAAATCCGATGGCTGCGGCAAAGATCAAGAGAGTTGAAGAGAGAATAAAGAGGAGGATTTTTTTCTTAATGGATCGTTTATTACGCATAGTGATTAAATTTTTCTGACGGCCACTAAAGTAGAAAATGTTTTAATATCTTCGTTGTGATTGCATAGGTTTCTCTCGGCAAAATTGCGATAAAGGA
>JAWOEH010000123.1:0-5391 GCA_046482855.1 Bacteroidales bacterium
CCAGGGAAAGGTGTTTTAAACTTTCTGGAAACCAATGGCGTAAAATTCGGACACAATGTAAATGCATTTACAGGATTGGATGTTACAGCCTACAATCTTTCCAATGTACCCCTTCGCCGTCCCTCTATTGTCGACAGTTGCCTGTTGGTACTTCATGACTGGGCAAATTATGTATCGTTTGAAAGCGAAGAAATTGACAAAGAACGTGGTGTTATACATGAAGAGTGGCGTACACGCAGATCGCCAAACATGCGCATGCAGCAAATAATCCGTCCGGTACTTTACGAAGGCTCCAAATATGCTAAACGTGATATTATTGGAAAGCTTGACGTGATTGATAATTGTGATTACGAAACTTTACGCAGTTTTTACCGCGACTGGTATCGCCCGGAACTTCAGGCGATAATAATAGTCGGTGACTTTAACGCAACCGAAATGGAGACAAAGGTACAAGAGCTGTTTGCTACCTTACCGGTAGATAAAAATCCAAAAAAAAGAGAATTCTTCCCCGTGCCTGATCATAAAAATACAAAAGTGGCCATTGCCAGCGATAAGGAGGCACAAAACTCAATGGTGCGCATCTACTATAAGCATGACGTTGTACCTAACGACAAAAAAAACAGCAGCTATTACAACCGAAAGCTTGATGAAGCCCTATTTTCATTAATGCTAAATAATCGATTGCAAGAACTTACACAAAAAGAGAACCCTCCGTTCATATATGGCTACAGTGCTTATAACAACCTTGTTAGCACAAAAGACGCTTTCATGTCTTTAGCCATGGCACCGAATGGTAAAATGCTGGAGGCCTTGGAAGCCTTGCTTAACGAAAACCAGCGAATAAAAAAACATGGGTTTACCGAATCCGAACTGCAACGCGCCAAAGCTGACATTATAAGCCAAACAAAGCAGCAATATAATGAACGGAACAACCAAAAAAATACGCACTATGTGTGGCAATATTTCTCACACTTCTTACAAAATGAACCCGCTCCGGGTATTGAGTTTGAATATGATTACATACAGAATTATTTACCCCGGGTTCAGGTAAACCAAATTAATCAGTTAGCCAGCCAATGGATTCGAGAAGAAAACGTTGTAGCCACCCTTACAGGTCCGGAATTGGAAGACATAGCTATGCCTTCAGAAGCTGACGTTTTAGCTGTTATTGAAAAAAGCAGCAAGACAAATCTTCAGGCCTATGCGGATAATGTGTCGGATGCGCCGTTAGTGGCAGAGCTCCCCGTATCCGGGAGTATAGTTAAAGAGCATACTAACGACAACTACACAACCATTGAATGGCAGCTTTCTAACGGAGCCAAAGTGATTCTGAAACCTACCGATTTCAAAAAAGATCAGATTCTCTTCTCAGCTTTCAGTAATGGAGGCTACTCGCTGACTGCAGCCGAAGACCTACCCACTATACAACTGGCAACAAGCGTTTTATCGAGCTCAGGGCTGGGTAACTTTGAAGCCATGGAATTACAAAAAAAATTATCCGGAAAAAACGTACGCGTATATCCCTACATTGGACAATACAATGAAGGACTGAGAGGCGAAACAACACCTGAAGATTTGGAAACAATGTTACAACTGGCTCATTTGCATTTTACCTCTCCACGATTCACCGAGACAGGTTATAATGCCTATATGAGCCGCATGAAAGCCTATCTCGAAAACAAATCTTCCGATCCCAATGCCATTTTCCGCGATTCAGTAACCATGATCCTATCGGATTATCACCCACGAGTATTCACTTTTAGCACTGAAATGCTGAATAAAGCTAAATTCAGTAAGCTGCAAAAGCTCTACACGGAAAGATTTACCAATGCCGGTGACTTTACGTTTGTTTTTACAGGAAACCTATCGCCGGAACAAATGCGGCCTATGGTAGAGAAATATCTGGGGAGCTTAGCGGGTACACCTCAAAAGGAACAGTGGAAAGATAATCAAATTCGAACACCACAAGGTAACGTTGTCCGCAAGCTGTTTCAACCGATGGAAACACCCAAGAGTACAGTATTTGTAAACTATAGCGGACCTATGGAGTACACATTCGAAAATAAGCTGGCATTAAGAGCTATTTCACATATCCTTGATCTTCGCTATACCGAACGCATACGTGAGGAGGAAGGCGGAACTTATGGCGTAGGCGTTAACGAAAATGCCAAGGACATTCCTATTGACGAGTTCCAATTCATCGCCTCTTTCACCTGCGATCCTGAACGTTCGGACATGTTAAAAGCCATAATTCACGAAGAAATTCAAAAGCTTATAAATGAGGGGCCTTCAGCGGAAGATTTGACCAAAGCAAAAGAATATTTCCTGAAAGCACGACAAGAGAATCTGAAAGAAAACAGCTTTTGGCTAAACGCGATTCGCCATAAAGAATTACATAATCGGGATATGATTGCCCTGAATTCTTTTGAAAGCGAAGTGCAAAATCTGACCCCACAAGTTGTTCAGAAAAAAGCCCAGGAACTTTTTGAAAAGGCGAACCAAATAGAAGTGGTTATGTCTCCAGAGTAAGTTCCAGTTCCTTTGCTAAGTTCACACGGGAGTCTTTGGGCTCCCGTTTTTTAGTATTTTTGTATCACAGCAAATTTAATTGGATATCTGCTATGAAAACTGCGATTTATTATATCAGCAAGCATGGGACAACTAAAACCTGTGCCGAGGAGCTAAAAAAACACCTGACAGGAGATACAACGCTCATTGCAATCGACCAGGAAAGCCCTGATCCCTCACAATTTGACAGAGTTATTCTTGGTGGCTCTATTTATATGGGCGATATCAGCCGGAAAATGAAATCATTCATAAAAAAACATACCCAATTGGTAAATGAGAAAGTATGCGGGTTGTTTATTTGCTGTATGTACGAGGGAGAAAAGGCCTTGGAGCAATTTACCAACGCATATCCCGTAAACCTAAGAAATAATGCGAAAGTACACGGCATTTTTGGAGGGGCATATCAGTTTGACAAAATGAATTTTATAGAACGAAAAATTATAAAAAAAGTGGCAGATGTTGAAGAAAGTGTTTCCACTGTCGATAACCAGTCCATAAAAGAGTTTGCAAGGCAGGTAAATTCTCAAAACGAATAGCTAAAACAATCTATCCAGCTAATAACCTGGGGAAAATATACCTATCCTCTGTTATGGCACTTCTTACACAAAAAAATCACTATTGTCCGGAGAAATTTGGATTAACACGTTTAGCCCGGAACATGAATAATCCCTGTCTCCGACAGCGACTTAGATTCAGTAAAGCTTTTTTCAAAAGTTTAACTTCCCCGAAGCAAGTTCGGGGAAGGCTATCTAAGTCGGTTTTTTTATCCGGACACCAATGAAAAAATATTCGGTTTAAAGCCCAATGTGGCTATTTCCCCTAAAAGATATAGTATTAGGTAAAAGAACAAAAACCATCTTCTCCAATCGACATACTATACCTGCTATGCGTTACAACCAACAGCCTGTTATTCAAACAACAAAGCAAATACCATTGCTATTACAAGTAGTAAATACTATACGATTCTCATAAAAAAATGATATCTTGCAGCAATAATTTTTATACTAGTAAATTCTATCATCTATCAAGTTGAAGACACACTTCCTGCAATGTACAGGAGATTACAGAAAAGCAAATCCAATCATTAACTCATAAAAATTACCAACCAATGAAAAGACGACATGTATTGCTAAGTATTGTTGCCGCAGTAGGCTTATTATTGCCAACAGCCTGTCAGCAAAGTGCCGAAGAGGTGACGTACGAGGCGAAAGAAGGAATGAACATGGAAGAGAAAGTAGCTGAATTTGCCGAAGTAGAACTCACAGCCGACATTAGTCACTTATCTGAAAACCAGAAGCAAATGTTGGGCCATATGTTTGAAGCCGCCTACATAATGGATGACCTATTCTGGAAAGAGGCATATGGCGATAAAAACAAACTGCTTAATGGTATTTCCGATGAAGCTACTAAGGCATTTGTGAAGATCAACTATGGTCCCTGGGAGCGATTGAACAACAACGAGCCTTTTATTAAGGGCATTGAAGCAAAACCGGCAGGTGCGCAATTCTACCCGGAGGACATGACAAAAGAGGAATTTAAAGCCCTGGATGATGACGCTAAAAGCAGCTTATACACGCTTATTCGTCGCGACTCGGAGGGCAACCTTAAGGTAGTCCCTTATCACCAAGCTTTTAAAGCTGAAGTTGAGAAGGCTGCTACTCATCTGAAGGAAGCCGCAAAACTTGCCGAAAACGAAAGCTTCAAGAAGTACCTGAATCTTCGTGCCGAAGCATTGCTTACTGATGAATACCTGGCCAGTGATATGGCATGGATGGATGTGCGCAACAACAATGTCGATTTTGTTGTTGGTCCTATCGAGAACTATGAAGATAATTTATACGGGTACAAAGCCGCTCATGAGTCTTTCATCCTGATTAAGGATATGGAGTGGACAAAAAAACTCGATAAGTTTGCCGCCCTTCTTCCCGAACTTCAGAAACGACTTCCTGTAGCTGATGAATACAAGACTGAAGTACCCGGCAGCGACTCGGATATGGGTGTTTATGAAGTGGTTTACTATGCCGGTGACTGCAATGCAGGAAGTAAAACCATTGCTATTAACCTGCCCAACGACGAGCGTGTACACATTGAAAAGGGTAGCCGTAAATTACAGCTTAAAAACGCCATGCGCTATAAATTTGAGAAGATCCTCCTACCCATTAGTGAGGTTGTTATCGATCCCGCGCAGCGTAAGCACGTAAAATTCGATGCATTCTTTGAAAATACAATGTTCCATGAAGTGGCCCATGGCATGGGAATAAAAAACACCATTAATGGTAAAGGTACTGTGCGCGAGGCTTTACAAGAGCAGTACAGTGCTCTTGAAGAAGGAAAGGCCGATATAATTGGGCTGCAAATTGTAACGCAGTTAGCCGAAATGGGTGAGTTAGGCGAAAAAGAACTGATGGACAATTATGTAACCTTTATGGCCAGCATTTTCCGTTCCATCCGCTTTGGTGCCGCAAGTTCACATGGCAAAGCCAACATGGTTCGTTTCAATTACTTCAACGATAAAGGAGCTTTCACGCGCAACGAGGATGGTACTTATACGGTAAATTTCGATAAGATGACCGAAACCATGAAAGAGCTTGGCGAAAAAATTCTAACTATCCAGGGAGATGGAAACTATGACGCTGCCAAAAAAATGGTTACCGATTTGGGAAATATTCGTGAGCAATTGCAAGCCGATTTAGATCGTATAGCAAATGCAGGCATTCCCCGTGACATTCGTTATAATCAAGGAAAAGAAGTGATAGGTTTGTAACCTGGTAAACAATACGATAAAAGTGCCACTCTTATTTCGGGTGGCACTTTTTGTATATA
>JAWOEH010000194.1:0-4405 GCA_046482855.1 Bacteroidales bacterium
TTTGATTGGGTAATAATTTTCGAGTATCTGTAAATATCTTCCGTGTTATCTTCACATCCAAGCAGAGCAAAAAACAGAAGCAGAAAGACAAGTTTTTTCATAAAGAAGCCTATTTAAACCTGAATCCATATAGTATACTCCAATAGAGGTATCTAAACCGATAAAAGTTGCGTGCTAACTATTTTTCACGCACAATATACTGGTTTAGTCGAAATAATATCCCGGCAGTTGTGCAATGTCCCCATGAATAAGTAGCATCATAAATGAGGTGGCGGAGTTGCTACAGAGCCGCAATTATTACGCTAATTACCGGTTTGTTGATCTTTCCGAAAAAGGAAGGTAAAACCAGGTAGTTTAAACTGGGTGTAAAGAGTATGAAGATAGGATGCGGCTTATAGAACGTAAACAACTGGACATTAATGAGAAGTAAGAGTAAAAGCATCTGATGTTTTTCAAAGTAACATCAGACACTGCATTTTATTGAGGAGCAAACGCATGCCTGCAAATCAAACGTTCCCATTCACCTCTTTGAGCAATTCCTCTATATCCTCCTGGCATTCACCGCAAACGGTACCTGCCTCTGTCGCTTCGCCCACTTCATCAACTGTTTTAAGGCCCTTTTCCTTGATGGCTTCAACAATTGTTTCTCTATAGACTTCCATGCAAGTACATATTAATTTATCTTCTTCCATCTGTTGCATTTTTTATATCGTCACAATAACTATTGATGATCATGTACTGCGTAAAACAGGAAATGCCCTTATTTGTTTACCGCTTGTGTGTGCAACGAATTCATAAAGCAGTAAGATCATGTCTTAAGTTAGTACCCCGGCGCATGCTCAGTACAATGGAAGTGAATGATTCCAGCAGAAACCGATATTATCGTCAATCTCGATCGGAGAAAAGCTAAAGGCGATGAAGCGGATGAGAACAATTGAAATGTGAGCCATATAGAATAAACTCATATGGTTGCCCTTACTCTTCTGCTGCTGCCCCTGTATTATAAAACTGAGCGCTAAACCTGGATACCTCCATACCATTGGTTCATCTAAAATTAGTAAATGCTTACCATCCGAAATGTCAATCAGCAAAAGGTTGTCAAATCACAAAGACAATAAATGTAAGGCGAAAGAATGTTATGAGTTGGCGTTTAGTATTCCGTTACTTGTGGTTGTTGGTAAATAGCTACCCACAAAGGCCTTACAAATTCCTTTTGGAAAGCAAAAATGAATTACACGGCCGTGCGAAATTAGGTAGGAATAAAACTCTTTTGTAAGCCATGGGCTGTGTGTTCACTTGACCCAGGCTTACAAATATGTTTGTATAAGAGTATTGATAATTTCTTGTTACGCAGGTAATGTACCTTCCGCGTTAGAAATAATTGCATCAATTTGTACTAACGCATCCATAGGGATAGCTGAAACTCCAATTACTGTTCTTGCGGGAAGATCTTCTTTAAAAAAGCTTGTGTAAACTTCGTTTACAGCCTCAATATCTGCCATATTTTTAAGTTGGATATTGATTTTAACTGCATCGTCCATCACGTGATCTATGCTTTCCACAATTGTCTTGATATTTTTCAAGCACTGTTCGGCCTGCTCTTTTGCACCACCAGCCACAACTTTACCAGTTTTCGCCTCTACAGGCAATTGAGCCGAAATATTGTTGTAATGCGAGAAAGCGACAGTTTGTGTAGATAGCGCACTCTTTGGAGCCTGTTCCGTATTGTTTGGTCTGATAACAATTTTATGTCGGTCTTCAACAGCTTGTGGAGGTGTACCATCTCCGTGTGATACCGTTGCATCAATTTGTACCAAAGCATGCATAGGCAAAGCTTCAACTGCAACTACCGAGCGTGCAGGAACATAACTTACCGTTCGGGCAATAGATGAGTCTGGGAAAAATCTTGTATACACTTCGTTTACGGCTTCAATATCCGAGAGGTTTGTAAGGTGGATGTTTATTTTAACAATATCATCAAACGGAACATCGATACCTTCCATAATTCCCTTGATATTTTTCAGGCACTGTGCAGCCTGCTCTTTTGCACCACCTACTACAATATTGCCCGTTTTAGGATCGATAGGTAGTTGAGCTGAGATATGATTATAATGAGAAAAAGCTACCGTTTGTGTAGAGACAGAACTTTGGGGGGCGTTTTCTGTGTTTCTTGCAAGTTTCACCAAATCACAGGGTTCTTGTGGATGTGTACCTTCCCCGTTTGAAATAACGGCATCCATTTGTACCAAAGCATCATCCATAGGTAAAGCTGCAACTGCCAGTGTTGTTCGTGTAGGAAGATAACTCTGGAAAAAGCTTGTATACACTTCGTCTACAACATCAACATCCAGAATATGCTTAAGGTATACATTAACCCGAACCACATCGCTCATAGTATGATCGATACTTTCTACAATTGCTTTAATATTTGCTAAGCACTGCTTTGCCTGCTCTTTAATACCTCCAGCTACAACTTTACCCGTTTTAACGTCTACAGGTAATTGTGCCGAAATATTATTGTAATGGGAGAAAGCTACACTCTGCGTAGATACAGCACTTTGCGGTGCTTTTTCCGTATTTCTCGAATTTTTTATGATTTTGTTACTCATATTAATTTCTACATTTGATTTCTATTCCACTATTTTTACTCGGATGACAAATTTAGAGTAAATATTTTAAATACTATCATATCCCTAATTCCTATTTCTGCTAAAAATAGAAACCGATCGAAATAATCACTAGTGTCCGGAGAAATTTGGTTTAATCGGTTTAATGTGCAATTTTATGACCTAAATCCACCGACAGAGGGAACATACGAGAGCAAATAAATATATTTTTACCTGTAAAAGTAAAACCTAACAAAAGATTGATTTTCAGGAAAAGCTTTTAGCTATGCGCCCGCTTCACCATCAAAAATCAGCTACACTTAGTCCAGTTCACTTTTCGCTCCTTCCTTGTAACGGTTCACAATCATTACCTGATTCGGTTATTTATCAATTTCATTTTTTGGTTGGATATTCAATAACCCTGTCTTTGGGCATTCATGCCTTTAAATTACAGTTGCGAATGGTGTCCTTTTTGAGATACAAAATCTTAAATTAACGTTTGCATACACGATTCTCCAGCCAACCATCCAGTGGAATAGGCTATTTGCAAATTATACCCTCCCGTTTCTGCATCCAAATCAATCAATTCTCCAGCAAAATAAAGCCCTTTTACAAGTTTGGACTCCATTGTTTTTTGAGAAATTTCCTTTGTTGGAATTCCTCCGGATGTAATTATCGCTTCTTTAAACGATCGATGGTTCGTAATTGTAAAGGGTAAGTTTTTCATGGTATGTTTAATGCGCTTTCTTTCTTTTGACGAAATCTGATGGCACACTTTATCGGGATCAATATTCAGCAATTCCATAAATACAGGAATCATGGAAGAAGGTAACCAAAGACGAAAAATATTACTAATTTTCTTTTTCCCATGCTCATTTAAATCTCTGATTAATCGAGCATCTAACTTTTGCTCATCCAAAGCCGGTTTTAAATCTAGGGTAATTTCAACTTTATTCCCTTTATGCAGTTCTTTTACAGCTATTCTACTTAAGGTAAGAATTATTGGACCTGACAAACCAAAATGCGTAAAAATCATTTCACCAAAATTATCACCAGCTTTTTTATTGTTAATCCAGATGGAGGCATTTACATTTTTCAGGTTTAAGCCTTGCAAATTTTTCGCTAAATCCCCCTCTGTTATTAACGGTACTAGGGCAGGAATGGCATTCTCAACAGAGTGACCCACTTTTTTTGCCAATTCATAACCATCCCCAGTGGATCCGGTAGCTGGATACGATTTCCCTCCTGTAGCTAAAATAACATGCTTCGCTTTTATGGACGTGCCATTTACTCGTACTCCTTCAATAACCTTATCCGCACACAAGAATGCTTCCACCCTATTGCCACACCTAATTTCCACATTTAACTCGTGAAGCCATTTTAACAAGGCGTTCAATACATCTGCTGATTTATTGCTTTCCGGGAAATACCTCCCCCCTCTTTCTAGAGTTGATCTCACGCCCTGTTTTTTCAACAATTCAAGCATATCACTTGAAAAAAAATTAGAAAAAGCACTTTTTAAAAACCTCCCATTGGGAAAAACATGCTTGATAAATGTACTAATGGGAGCATTATTGGTAATGTTACAGCGGCCTTTTCCTGTAATAAGAAGCTTCCGACCCGTCGTTTTCATTTTTTCCAGAACCAGCACTTTGGCTCCCAACTCAGCTGCTCTTCCTGCTGCCAATAATCCGGCCGGACCTGCACCTACAACTATCACATCATAATTATTCATGTGGCAAAGATATCTTTTAGAAATGAATTTTTTCCTTAAGATCCTAAAATAATGACAAATCCAT
>JAWOEH010000219.1:0-6054 GCA_046482855.1 Bacteroidales bacterium
TCGGTAACAGGAAACCGTCCGGAATGGAATTTTGTAGATTTTGGCCTGGCTCAATCAAATTTTATTCACGTTCCCATCTACCCAACGATAGGAGTTGAGGATTACGCCTACATCTTGAAGCATGCTGAGGTAAAGGTTCTATTTATCTCAAATCAGACAATTTTTATCAAAATCCAGGCTGCTATTGAAAAATTGCAAATGGATATTGCCGTCATCTCCTTTAGCCCGATTGAAGGGACAATCCACTGGGATGAATTTATTGCCAAAGGCCAAAAAAAATATCCCAAGTGGAAACCCAAAATTGAAGAAACAAGCGAAGGGATTCAACCCGATGAGTTGACTACCATTATATACACATCAGGAACTACAGGAACACCCAAAGGTGTTATGCTATCCCATCGAAATCTGGTGAGTAACAGCATAAGCACATCAAAGGCACATCAAATGGGCTATGAGCACCGGGCATTAAGCTTTTTGCCCCTATGTCATGTGTACGAGCGGATGATGAACTACCACTTCCAATACAAAGGAATCAGTATCTACTATACCGAGAACCTTGCCTCGCTGTCGGCCGATTTGCGGTATGTAAAACCTAACATTTTCAATACTGTACCCCGGCTATTGGAAAAAGTATATGATGGCATCATTGGTAAAGGAAAAAACCTACCGTATGTTAAGAAGGTAATCTTCTTCTGGGCCGTGCGCCTGGGAATGAAATTTCAACTCGAAAAACAATTTCGCCCCTGGTATAATTTGCGACTAAAAATTGCGCGTAAGCTAATTTTCAGTAAATGGAAGGAGGGCTTGGGAGGCAACGATCTGGTAATTGTAAGTGGCGGAGCAGCACTCCAAAAACGTTTAGAGCATATATTCTGGGCTGCCGGCATTCCGGTATGTGAGGGGTATGGCCTCACGGAAACATCCCCGGTTATTGCCGTTAACCACTACGAACCTCAAATCTGTAAATTTGGCACGGTTGGTAAAGTTCTTGAAAATGTGAAAGTGAAAATTAGCGACGAAGGCGAGATATTGTGTAAGGGTCCGAATGTAATGCTTGGTTATTATAAGAATAAAAAAGCTACCGAGGAGGTTATCGATAAAGAGGGTTGGTTTCATACCGGTGATATTGGCAATATTGACGAAGAGGGTTTTCTGCAAATCACCGACAGAAAAAAAGAGATGTTTAAGAATTCAGGTGGAAAGTATATTTCGCCACAAGCCATCGAAAATAAACTCAAAGAATCATTCTTCATCGAACAAGTTATGGTGATTGGCGAGAATCAAAAATTTGCTTCAGCACTTATCTCCCCAAACTTTGAGTTCCTGCATGATTGGTGTTCCATTCACAAAATCCAGTACCGCGACAATTGGGAACTTATTTCGATTCCGCAAGTTTACGCCCGTTTTCAAAAAGAAATAAACAAATACAACTTACAATTAGGTGAGTATGAGAAGATAAAGCGCTTCCGGCTGGTTGCCGATGAATGGAGGCCCGCAAGCGGCGAGCTTTCGCCCACTCAAAAGTTGAAACGTAGTGTTATTTGCGAAAAATACGAAGATTTACTCGCTGATATTTATCAGCTCCCAAAAAAAGAAAAAGGAGGGATCCTCTCCTCCCTTTCGGTAGATCAAGTAAAAAGTGGCATTCGAAATAGTATTAAAGCCATAAAGGACCATATTTAATGTAAAAAGAGGATCTTTGCCCCTCTTTATACATTCATCACAAAGCAAACGAATTAAGGCCTTCTACTAAAAAACAAAAGCCCTATAAAAGTAAGTACCCCATTTACCAACAACAATTCAAATCCAAACTCATAGCCATTAAACAATGACTTTGACCAGATGTCCACTCCTAAAGTAAGTATAGGACTCATGACTGCGATGTAAGGGGTTGCAGCATCAATAACTTTTCGACGGGTAAAGAGGCCAAAGGAGTAAAATCCCAGCAAGGGCCCATACGTATAGCCCGCTATTGTAAATATGGCACTAATTACCGCGCTATTATTTATGCTGTGGAAAATCAAAATAACAATCGCCAATACAACAGATACCCCCACATGTACCTTCATGCGCAAACGCCGCAGTGCATTCTCCTCCAATTTATTCGCTTCAAGAATGTCAACGGTAAATGAAGTAGTAAGGGCGGTAAGAGCAGAGTCGGCACTGGAATAGGCTGCAGCAACCAAACCAATCATAAACACCACTGCCACCACCGGACTCAAATAGCCCTGGGTTGCCAACAACGGAAATAAATCATCGGTACGTTCAGGAATTGCAATACCCTTAGCTTGTGCAAACAAAACCAATAGTACCCCTAACGACAAAAACAACAAATTTACCGGAATTAGCGTAAAACTGAACCAATACATGTTTTTCTTCGCCTCCTTTATATTCCGGCAACTGAGGTTTTTTTGCATCATATCCTGATCCAGCCCGGTCATTACAACAGCAATAAATACGCCTCCTAAAAATTGTTTGATAAAATGATTCGGTGCACGCCAATCTTCAAAGAAGAAGATTTTCGATAATTTACTCTCTTCAATTACATGAATCGCATCTTTCCATCCCAAACCCAGCTCTTTACTGATTAGCCACGTTGTAATACCCACGGCTAACAGCATAAAAAAAGTCTGCAAACTATCGGTCCAAATAATGGTTTTTATTCCCCCACGAAAGGTATAGAGCCAGATTAACAAAATGGTAACAATAACGGTAACAGCAAAGGGCACATGATAATGTTGAAAAATGGTAATCTGCAGCACATTCGCCACCAAAAACAGGCGAAAGGAAGCACCAATAACTCTTGACAACAAGAAAAAAGAGGCGCCCGTTTTATAGGATCTATGCCCAAAACGTATGCGCAAATAAGTATAAATGGAGGTAAGGTTCAATTTGTAGTACATAGGCATTAAAATCCCCGCAATGATTGCATACCCTACAAGATATCCCAAAATCATCTGCATATAGGAAAACTGACTATCGACAACCCAGCCAGGCACCGATATAAAGGTCACCCCAGATAAGGAGGCACTGATCATGCCAAAAGCAACAACATACCAGGGAGAATTTCTATTTCCCAGAAAAAATCCTGCATTGGAAGATCGACGGCCTGTCAGATGACCAATAAGCAATAGCACAGCAAAGTAAGAGACAACTATCAGAATAACCATAAAAGGTGAGAGCACCATAACTATCTTATTAAGCTTGTTGATAAATACAAAAGCTCAAAATTAGCATTTTTGATTTTGCGATGGGCGTTGAGGGTCGTATTTTTGCAACGATAAAACCTGAGAAAATGCTTGAGAACTATTCATCAAAATTACTGCATGATGCAGTAGATGCTTTTGCCACGCTGCCCGGAATTGGCAAACGAACAGCCTTACGACTGGTCCTTCATCTGCTCAATAAGCAGCCCGAGGAGGTGCGAAGCTTTGGCGAAACCATTATCCGGCTTAGGGAAGAAATAAAACATTGCAACAGCTGTAACAATATATCGGACACCGAGGTTTGTCACATCTGTGCCAACCCTCAGCGCGACCATGCCACTGTTTGTGTGGTAGAAACAGCTCGCGATGTAATGGCCATCGAAGCCACACAGCAATACAAAGGGATATATCATGTTTTGGGTGGCGTCATCTCGCCAATGGATGGCATTGGACCGGCTGATTTACATCTGGATACCTTACAAACGAAAATTGAACAGGGCAAAGTTAACGAACTGGTACTGGCCTTAAGCACCACCATGGAGGGTGACACCACAAACTTCTACCTGTACAAGAAATTTCGAAACTTCTCTATTCGCTTCACCACGCTGGCTCGAGGTGTTGCTATTGGAGATGAATTAGAGTATGCCGACGAGATTACCCTGGGACGTTCAATTCTGAATCGAACACCTTTTGATGATACTCTTTCGCATTAATCAAAAATATTTGTTATTTTCACGATGTTAGCACAAAACTTGCTGTGCATTTATTCGTAGTACTGTTTGTGTGCACTTACTTAATCAATTTAATCTGTAACAAATGAAGATCCTTCTTTCTGCTTTTTGTTTGGTGGTTGCTTTATCAAAACCCTTCGCCGGTTATACGCAAACACAATCTGATTCACTCATCGAGTTGGCTCGTGACTATATGTTAATGTCCGACCATGAGGCAGCCATTGAACAACTGGATAAAATCCTGGATCGCGAGCAAACCCATCCACTGGCCACTGCGCTGAAAGCAGAAATTCTCATCTTACAAAATGACAGCAAGAAAGCCGGAAAGCTTGTAAGTAAAGCTCTAAAGGACTACCCCGATACTCCCGAACTCCTTTACCTGGATGGCAAGCTCGACCTACAAAAAGGCCGTATCGGACGAGCCATTGAGCAACTCTCAGCAGCTTTAGCAAAAGAGCAGGGAAATAAAAATCTTCAAAGCGATATTTTCTTAAATCGCGGAGCCGCCTATCAAAAAAATCTGGAATCAGATAAAGCCCTTGATGATTACTCAAAAGCTATTGAGCTGGATCCTGATAATCCCAATGTATACATCTACCGCGGCACCTTATATTTTGGCAATGAGGACTACACATTGGCCATTGAGGATTTTGAAAAGGTCATTCTCCTCGATCCTAATAACCCTTCTGCATACTACAACCTGGGGATGGCTTATTTAAAACTCGAAGACACTGACAAAGCCTGTAAAAACTTTCACAAAGGTTGCGAACTGGGAAATAAAAATGCGTGCCGCATGGTTATTATGAATTGTGTTGAATTAAATAAACGATAATTCCCAAAAACAAATACCTGGTACATACCCCACTAATTTTGGGCACGTACCAGATATTTATTGATTCCCTTTTTTTGCAAATTTCAATTTATCACAAGGCCTAGTAACGCTCAAAATCAGCGTCGCTATCATCGCCCTTTTCATAAAGATTCAAATCGATACCTTTTACCGCGTTTGAAGAGTTAGATGACTCTTTCTTTTGAGTTTGCGTATCCTCCTTTTTTTCGGCACTCTCCTTTACCACAGTATTCTCGTGCATCCTGGGCTTTTTAACCTGTTGACTCTTCTTCAAGGCTACAGTTTCCTTGTCAAGCTGAAAAAAGCCTACCACTTGTTTCATCTGCTCTGCCTGACTTGCTAACTCCTCGGAGCTGGTTGCCATCTCTTCAGAGCTGGCAGCATTTTGTTGGGTTACCTGATTCAATTGTTGTATTGCGCTGTTCACCTGCTCAGCACCGCTATTCTGCTCCATACTGGCAGCTGTTATCTCCTGAATAAGCTTAGCCGTCTTCTCTATTTCCGGCACGAGACTTTCCAGCTTAACACCGGCTTTCTCACTAATAGCCACTCCTGTCTCAGACAATTGTACAATTTCGTCAGCTGCAGCTTTACTACGCTCGGCCAGTTTTCTTACCTCCGCAGCTACTACTGCAAAACCTTTGCCGTGTTCACCGGCTCTTGCGGCCTCAACAGCTGCATTCAGAGCCAGGATATTGGTCTGAAAAGCAATATCGTTAATAATGGTAATTTTACTTGCGATATCTTTCATCGACTTCATGGCAATATTTGCTGATTCGCTTCCTTCCCTCACGCCTTCAGCTGCACTTAATGTGATGGTCTCGGTTTGTTTGGCATTTTCGGTATTCTGTTGAATGTTGGCCGTCATCTCCTCCATTGAGGATGAAACTTCCTCGGCGGATGAAGCCTGTTCGCTGGCACCCTGCGAAATCATCTGACTGGTAGCACTAAGCTGTTCACTGGCTTCGGAAATATTCCCAGCCCCACTCACTACATTGCCAACTACCTGCCGAATATTGGTAATCATCTTTACAAAGGCTTCATAAAGCTTCCCTATCTCATCATTTCTGGTGGCAATATCTTTCTTATAGGTAAGATCGCCATCAGCCACCTGATTCGCAAAATCGGCCATCCCGATAAGCGGAGCTATCAAACGAGCAACAACAGTACGAAGTACAAGGATGCTAATAAGCACCAAAATAGCTCCAATGATAAACTGTTGCCACATTTGCCTATTCGCTTCTGCTGTAATTTCCTCCATAGGTAT
>JAWOEH010000224.1:0-10835 GCA_046482855.1 Bacteroidales bacterium
GTTCACGTATTGCACCGGGCTGTCAAATATCTGTGCCGCATCCAGCCGGGCCAGCGATTCCATGCAGGTCCAGCTTGGCCGAGATTTTCTCAAATTGAGAACGAATCTCCTCGTAGCGCTCCTCCGAGTGCTCCACCAAATCCATCTTATTAATACATACAACTACATGCGGAATTTGCAGTAATGAGGCAATATAAGCGTGACGTATGGTTTGTTCGATAACCCCATTACGGGCATCGATAAGAATAATGGCAGCATTAGCGGTAGAGGCGCCGGTTACCATGTTACGCGTGTACTGCACGTGACCAGGTGTATCGGCAATAATAAATTTTCGCTTGGGTGTGGCAAAATAACGGTACGCCACATCAATGGTAATGCCTTGTTCTCGTTCAGCTTTTAATCCATCCGTTAATAGCGCCAGGTTTACCTCTTCTTCTCCTTTCAACACGCTGGCACGCTCAAGGGATTCCAGTTGATCCTGGAAGATCGCTTTGCTGTCATACAGCAACCGGCCAATGAGTGTACTTTTTCCATCATCTACGCTTCCTGCAGTAGTAAAGCGCAGAAGTTCCATATCCAAATATCCTCGGGTAGTATCTTGTGACATTTCTATCGATTTTGAATTTGATATTCTATTAAAAATAGCCGTCTCGTTTTCGGTCTTCCATCGCACTCTCCGAACGTTTATCGTCGTATCGTCCACCACGCTCGGTTTCACGGCTGGCAGCTACTTCCTCAATAATATCTTCAAGCGTGGAGGCTTTTGATGCTACCGCACCGGTACAGGTCATATCGCCAATAGTACGAAACCGAACCACTCGTTTTTCGGGTTTTTCGTTGTCTCTAAGCGATAAGAAATCGGAATTGGCTAAAATGGTACCATCACGTTCAATAACATCGCGTTCATGCGAGAAGTATAGGTTCGGGATATCAATGTTTTCCATCAGGATATATTGCCACACGTCCATCTCGGTCCAGTTACTCAGCGGGAATACGCGAAAGTGTTCGCCCATATTTTTACGTCCGTTGAAGATATTCCACAATTCAGGACGCTGATTTTTGGGATCCCATTGCCCAAATTCATCACGATGCGAGAAAAACCGCTCCTTTGCACGTGCTTTCTCTTCGTCACGTCGACCACCGCCCATGGCACAGTCGATTTTCAGCTCTTCGATAGCGTCGAGCAAGGTTACCGTTTGCAATTTATTACGGCTGGCATTAAAGCCTGTCTCCTCTGTCGCTTTTCCTTGATCGATGGAGTCCTGCACATATCGTACAATAAGCTGGGTTTCAGTTTTCCTTGCCAATTCATCTCGAAAATTGAGCGTTTCCTGAAAATTGTGCCCGGTGTCGATATGCATCAAGGGGAAAGGTACACGTGCGGGCCAAAAGGCCTTGCGTGCCAGGTGAAACATCACAATGGAGTCCTTCCCTCCCGAGAAGAGTAGTACGGGGCGCTCAAACTGTGCAGCTACCTCCCTGATAATATACATGCCTTCTGCTTCCAGCTCTCGTAAGTGATTGATGTAATACTGTTTCATTTGCACTATTTTCTTATTTTGTAGGCTTTAATGATATTTTCGGTACTATTTTTTCGAGCAATGCCGCTGTAGCTTGTTCAACAGTCATTTTATCAGATTTTATCTCCACATCGGGATGTTCAGGCGCTTCATAGGGTGCATCCACTCCCGTGAAGTTTTTTATAACTCCTGCCCGAGCCTTGGCATACAACCCTTTTACATCGCGCTGTTCACACACTTCAAGCGGGGTATTCACAAATACCTCAAAAAAATCGTGTTCCCCAATTATCGCCCGGGCTTTATCGCGTATTTGCCGGGTAGGGCTGATAAAACAATTGATAAGAATGATGCCACACTCTTTAAAAAGCTTGGACACTTCCGCAATACGTCGTATATTTTCCTCTCGATCGTCGGCAGAGAATTTTAAGTTGTTGTTAATGCCTGTACGCACGTTATCGCCATCCAACACCTGGGTTAAAAACCCACGTTTATGCAACTCCAGTTCCAATGCACGGGCAATGGTCGATTTTCCGGAACCCGACAAGCCGGTAACCCAAACAACTAATGAGCGTTGTTTTAAAAGTTGCTCCTTGTGACCCCGATTTAAGATCTTATCGAATATGGGATGGATATTGTCTTCCATACAATAAATTTTCGAAACGCAAATATAAGCAAAATAAAGGAATTAAGGAAAGATGAGGTAAGGGAAAGAAGTTTTAGCGGGAAATGGGAACCGTGTGCGAATAAAGGCGCAGCAAAACAGCTCTCAAAGTAGATTTTAACACCACATGAAGCAAGCGATTCCTAAATAAAAGGAATCATTTAGCTTTAAAACTAAAAACGCTTAATGGAACTCAAAACAGAATTTTGATTAAGACAAAAGGGGCTGCCAAAAATGGCAGCCCTTTTAACTAATCCTTCTTGACAGTTTATTGTATAATAAATCTTTCTGTTTGTATAAAATCGTCATTTTTCAACTGTAGAAAATACATACCTGCATTTAATTCAGCTATAGGAACACGCATCAATTGTTGTTGTATAATATCAGTTTGCAACACCTGACCGCTTATTGAGTAGATGGTGTATTCTCCCTTAATAAAATCTTCAGCAACCTCAAATTGTAACAATTTGTTTTCAATTGGGTTTGGAAAGATAGCAGTAAATTCAGAATCGAATTGTTCAGTTGATGTCGTTTCTTGTACTATTTTATAAACAATCACAAAATCACCTGTCACTCCACCATCACTTCCATCATATTGCACCCAATACTTGGCCCCGGGATCAAGAGTCAAGTCTTTCAATTTACAATTAAAATCACTCTCTGAATTATCATCTTTTGCTGCAATTAACTCGAACTCAGAATTCAGCAATGCTTCACAACTGTTTGCCTTGTAGAGAGCAATTTGACCATCTAACCCATAGGTCTCTATATCAACAGTTCCTGTTTGGGGTCCGGTGAATTTAAACCACATAGAGTTTTGTACACCTCCCTCATTACACCAATTTCCATCACTAGTGCAACCTTCCAAAGGGGGAAGTGGCTCATTTTTTTCAGCTGTGGCACCGCGATTAGAAAAGGGGCCATTATTACCTTCGCTTAAAGAAAGGGCATTACATATATCATCATTCTCAGGATTTGCTATCAGGTTAATATAAACAGAATCTTTCCCCGACATATTATGAGAATAACCATTACAGAACACATAATCTTCCTCGGTAGGGTAAACCCAAATAGATTCATTTGTGCCGATTACATTTTCCTCAGCATTTATCCATTCGTAGCGATATGCCTTGGATGCAGTAAGGTATACGCTATCACGCATAGGAATGCTAATGGTATCTCTATTTAAAATTTTAATCTCTATACTATCTTTCACAAAAACAGCATCATTAAAAGTATAAGTAGCAATAATATCGCCATTAGAGTTTAATGCATCCAAAGTTATCGTTTTATTGCCTGATGTATTATAAGTATGCCAAAAGGATTCATCATTTTCAGTAATAACAGTATTAGTATTATTCACGTCAAAATTCCATTGGAACTCAACAGCATTTGTTATTGATTTTTCTCTATGAACTAATATGCTATCCTCTCTCCAAATAATCCTATCTGAAATATTGAAATAATTAAAGCTTCCATCAGCATCACTACCGATCACTTTTACACAAAAATCAAAATTAGAACTAGTTCCATCACCTACTTGTTGCCACTCCAAGCCATCTTGACTAAGCCAGTTAACACCAGACTCGATTACAGGGGAGGCATTTGAAGTTGATTTTTCAATAGGGACAATAGAATTATTATCGTCGTGATGGTAAGTAACCTTCACAAAAAAATCTCCTTCAACCATTGCATATAACGGAACAGTTGAATAACCAGGTAAATCAATATTATAATTTTCAATTGCAGATAAAGGAGTTCCCAACGTAACCCCTTCCTCATTAAGCGTAACCTCATTATAAATTGCTATATCTACCTCCATATTTGTAACATTTGAAAAAAGACCAATTTTATTAACTTCCATTGCCTTCTCAGCAGTATATTTGGTTAAAGAATGAGCGGTACCATCCTGAGCTGGATACACAGAAGTCATTCCAAGTTTATCATAGTATAAGATTTTTGAAGATTCATTGTAATCATATTTCCCCTTAAAAAAGGCAGCCATTCCGGGGGCATAATTATCGGCATATGACATATAGAAATAGCCTTTTTCTCCATGCATCCCCCAACTATTTTTGATAATCCATGCTCCTTTTCCTCCGGAGGTTTGTTTATTGTCATCCCAACCAACGATGGTCACAGCATGTCCTCCTCCAAGATCTCCGTCCCGATAGTAGGTATTACTTGAAGTATTAAAATACTCATCATCCCATATCATGGTAGTATAAAGAGCACCATACTCCACAAGAGCCTGTTTGATAAAATACTCTTCTGTTGGAATCATATTAGCTTTATCTAGATTAAAAGCGGGTTTTATACTAAGTTCATCGGTTCTACATGTTGAACTAGCAGTAATCCCAGTGTAAGCATCATCTTCTTCAAACACCGGACCTGCATTTCTTGATAAGTATGCCATCGCCAAATAGATATTGCCACCATCATCTGGGCCCCAGTCATAGCCATGACAGGTTACCATATTTCTTTCAGACAAATCATAGGTTACGTCAGTAGTATACAATAAATGTGACTCAATTGCTCCCATGGTTGCAAAAGTCCAACAACTACCTAGAGGATTCTGGTTTTTAACCTCTGTTACAAAATTATTGCCATTATACTCTCTTAAATCAAAACTTTCAGGAAAGCTTTTCAAATGTCTTTTAACTATATCAGAGTCAAAAACAGGTTTCAATTCACTTTCGCGCAAACCCAATCGGTGCTTGGTATTCTTTTGCCCTACAACATTTAAGGAAAATGTTAGAGCCCATAATAAAAAAATTACTCTTTTCATACTCTATCATATTGAAATAGACCCACATAGAAATATGTGGGTCTAATATAACAATTATTTTCAATCCTTATTTAAAGCTTAGTCCATGTTGTAGATATAAAAAAGTTCCAAAATCCTACTGGATTATGATAACCGTAATAATCAGTTGTGGTTATATTTCCAGATGCATCAATGGTACCAATGATATCATCATCATAGGCAACTAAAGAATCATCTACTATACCTCCTTTGGTAAATACAAAGTCACCATAGTCGCCATAAGCAAATAGAGGTTGACCAGCCAAAATAGTAATAGTTTTAGATTCGATGTCGACAGAACATGTGAAAGAATTAACATCAGCCGCTTCTACATTTCCAACAGGCATACCAGATACTGTCACCATAGTTTCATCATCCGGAACGGCTTCAATTAGAATATTTCCTGATACATCACTATCTGCAAAGGCAGATACGCCACTAAATGAGTATTCACCAAGTATCAGCGCCAATGGATGCTCATCATCACTAATCGTAATGGTATATTCATTTCGAAATTGCGCTACTTCAACTTCATTAGTAGCTGAGGCAATTTTAAGGTTAAACGCTTTATCTCGATCACGCTCATCGTTATCAATGGGTTTAATATACAAAGTGTCTGTGAAAGAGTTACCGTCAAAAGTAAAGTTCAACGTTTCAATAACTTGCCCTTCTCTATTATAAAACTCAAAGTCTTCTCCTACAATAGCAGGATTAGATATTCCTTCAACATTAGTTTCAAGAGTTACAGTAGTAGATATACCGCCAGTTGAGGCAAAGTTAAGCGGAATAGCAAGTGTGTTTGTGCTGTTCTCTGCTATTTTAAGATTTTTTATTGCATCAAAATTCACAAATGCATCACTCTGGCTAAAAGTCGTCTCATCCTCTTCGCAACCAAAAAAACCAAAAATTGCGATAAAGAGTATAGATAGTAATATAAACTTGTTTTTCATAATCATTCAATTTTTTAGTATCCTGGGTTCTGAGTCATTCCTTCGTTGGTATTAGCATTAAGCTCATCAAGAGGGATCGGCAATTGCCAACGATGATCATCATCAGTTAAAGTAAGCACTGGATAAGGTCTCACACCGTCGTCATTCTGTGTACCTAAGTCTACACGTTCAACTGGTTGGTTTGTTCTTTTAAGGAAGAAAAAACGATCCCCTTCGAAAGCGAGTTCAAGACGTCGTTCCAGATAAATCTTCTGTAGAAGTGCATCACCAGTTTCAGTTGAAGGAGTATAATCACTGTATCGCTTTTCTCGCAAATCATCAAGATAGATAATAGCATCAGCTTCATTACCATCTTTATAATACGCTTCGGCAGCAGTAAGATACATTTCAGCAAGACGAATTACTTTTGCATCTACCAAGTTAGGAGTAGCCGTTGCACCTGGTCTTCCAAAATACTTACTAACGTTATTGTACATAAAACCTTCAAATCCACTAGTTTCGATATATTCCGAAAAACGAATATCTGTGGATTGGAATTTAGAATATAAGTCAAAGTCAACAACATATTCAGATTTAGTCCCATCAGGCCCTGTTTGACTAAATTCATTTCCAATCTCCTGACCGTCCTTCTCAGTAATGGCAACTTTGAACAGAACACCATCATTGCTTTCATCGGTCCAAATAGCAGCGAAATCAGCTCCACTAACTGGTTCTTCACCGTCAATAGCAGCAACAGCAGCATCGGCAGCATCACCAAACATATGCATATCCATATACATTCTTGCAAGTATAGCGTTTACTGCTTGGATCGTTATACGTTGAGGCTTATTCGCATCGTAGCTTTCAGACATTAAAGTAAGTGCAGATTCCAAATCACTACGAATATCTTGATAATTGCTTTGAACTGTTTCTCTGGCTGGAGAGGAAACAATGCTCTCTTTCATATAAGGAACTCCTAAATCATCAGCATCAGCCTTATTATAGGTTTTACCAAAGTAACGCACAAGATTAAGATGTAATAAAGCACGAACGGCTAATGCTTCGCCTTCAATCTGATTCATAAACTCCTCATCAGTTTCTTCATAGGAAAAACCCTCAATTTGATCAAGAACTCCATTAACAACATTAATCGCATCATACGTATCTGCCCAAAAACTTGCTGGGTAGTAATGTGAAGAACTCCATGACCAATCTTGGATAGTTGAGAGTGTAAGTCGACCGGTATTGCTCTGAATTAAATTATCAGCAGCCACATCAGCATACATAAGATCATAACCTCCGTATACACCCAGGTCACGCATTTCAGAATAGGCTCCTAAGAGGCCGATCTCAAAGTCTTTGGTAGTCTCGAAAGCAGCATCGTAAGAAACACTCTGATGCGGCTCTAATTCAAGCTTGTCATCACATGAGTTAAACCCAATAAGCAATAACAATGCAATAAGAATATTATATTTTTTCATACTATAAATATTTTTAAAATCCAACTTCAATTCCTACAGTAAAAGTTCTAACAGTTGGGAAGCTAAAGTCATAGAAGCTACCAAATGCAGCTGTTTCTGAGCTCTCTCCACTTGGGTTACCAACCTCAGGGTCAAAACCATTAAAGTTAGGAGCATAAGTCCACAAATTTTGTCCTTTTATATAGAAACGTGCATTTTGCACACTTATCTTCTGGGTTAGCTCCTTTGGAACGGTATAATATAAAGTAACATCACGTAACCGAATGAAAGAACCATCCTCTAAGTAACGTGTGGAATAATGATTTGTACTACCTGCCACTTGTTTAGGTACAGATGTGATATCTCCCGGTTCCTTCCATGCATCAAACATACGAGTACTTTGGTTATCAGCAACATTTGCACCATCACTATCAGTAAAGAAGCGTATCCCATTAACAATGGAGTTACCAACATTATAGTAGATATTACTACTTAATCCAAAATTCCTGTATGAGGCGTTAAGTGAGAAATTTCCATACCAATCGGGGTTTGGCGACTCATCTAAAATAACAGCATCGTCTCCATTCCATGTGGCGGTAACATTTCCATCCTTGTCATAGTACAAAGCATCTCCATTGGCTGGGTTAACACCAGCATAGCGAACCATATAAAAAGAGTTGATTGGTTCGCCCTCACGAATAACTGTATTATATCCTACAATATCCTCGCCTCCATAAAGTTCGGTAACTTTATTTTTGTTATGAGAAGCACTGAAACCTAGATTCAAATTAAAATCATTAGTTTTTACAATATCGCCATCAATAGAAATCTCAATACCCTGATTTTCCATTTCACCAATATTCTCTAAGCGAGAACTAAAACCAGATGTGTATGAAAGAGGCACAGCCAATAACATATCGGTTGTTTTCTTTTTATACAAATTAAACGAACCGTTCAAGCGTCCATTAAACATGGTAATATCAAACCCACCTGAATATGAGAGTGCACTTTCCCAAGTAAGCTCCTCATTAGCAATTTGTATTGGTCTACTAGCGGAAGCTCCGTTATATGCATCGAATCCATAAAGCCCGAGTGAAGCATAGTTACCTATATTAAAGTTACCGGACGTACCAACACTTCCATAAACTTTCAACCGATCTATTACTGTTACTGACTTCAAGAAAGATTCTCTGTGAAGATTCCAACTGGCTCCAAGGGCCCAAAAATTACCATAACGATTATCAGCTCCAAAACGAGAACTACCATCTCGACGGAAAGAAAGATCAACGAAATAAGTTTGATCATAGTTATAAGAAGCATTCGCAAAATATGAGGCCAAACTCCAATCTGAACGTGTTGTGGATCCGTCATTAATTTCAGCAGCGTTTGCAGCAGTGCTTACTTTTGCTGATGGATATCCTTTAGAGTTAATTCTCATATACTTGTTATAATTCTCATTATATTCTATACCGACTAATCCATCGAAGTTATGTACTTCTGAAAACGTCTTAGAGTAGTTTAATGTATTCGTAAACACAGTGGTATAATCACGAGTCCAGTCATCTCGTTTCGCATCGCCTACGAAACCTGCCAAGATGGAACCAGGCTGAACATAGTATTCTCCTAACATTTCTTTAAAATCAATACCGCCTTGCGTTTTAAAGGTTAGATCCTCTGTAATATCCCATTCCAAGAACAATGAGCCTACAGCTTTGATTTGTTGAATTGACTCTGGGTTATTTTCTAATGCTTCAGAGATACTAAATCCTTGATGTGTACTGTTATATGTTCCATCAGGGTTTCTTTCCGGTTCATAAGGGTTGTAACCAAACATAGCATTAAACGGATTTTGCACATTACGTCTATCACGTATTACACCACGTTCGTACTGCCCTACGCTAAGATTTGTCCCAATGGTTACGTTATCCTTTAGTTTATAATCAATGTTGGTACGCATACCAATACGATCAAAATAACTTGCACCAACAATACCTTCCTCATTAAGCTTATTAAGTGACAAATAATAATTGGTTCGATCAGTGCCACCGCGAACAGAAAGCTGATGGTTGTGTTTATATCCAGTCCTAGTTAATGTCTCGAACCAATCGTGTCCATAATTATTAACAAGACTGTCAATTTCAGTCTGAGTCCTGTTTTTATAGCCTAGCTGATTCTCATATTCCAACTTCTCACGAGCATCCATCATATCAATTCCAGTCATCATCATGTCAGACATTCCAAATTGGTATGAATAATTGATAGAAGCATCGCCTTTCCTCCCTTTTTTGGTAGTAACAAGAACGACTCCATTGGATGCACGCGAACCATAAAGTGAGGCAGCAGAAGCGTCCTTCAAGATAGACATCGACTCAATGTCATCAGGGTTTAAAGCGGCAAAATTTCCTGATTCAACAGGCACTCCATCAATAACAAATAAAGGGCTACTTCCAGCAGAAATCGATCCTACCCCTCGAATTTTAATATTTGCAGAACCACCTGGTCGACCATTAGTTGCTGTCACCTGTACTCCGGGAGCCCGTCCTTGAAGCATTTGGTCAAAACTGGCTACAGGGGTATTTTCTAAAACTTTGGCGTCAAGAACTTCAACAGTTCCTGTAATACTACCTTTTCGCTTAGAACCATAAGCCACAACTACAACTTCGTCCATTTCCATCGTTGAGGCTTGCATGGTAACGTCAATTACTGAACGTCCATCAATAGCAACTTCCATGTCTTGCATACCTACCGAAGAGAATACCAATACCTGAGCATCCTCAGGAACAGTTAACGTATACTGACCATCTATGTTCGTGGCTGTTCCAAGACTCTGGTTACCTTTTACATAGATGGAAACACCCGGTATGGGCAAGCCATCTTCAGCACCCGTTACGGTACCGGTAATCTTTTGTTGGGCCTGTACGACAAAGCCCACAAGCATAAAGAATGCAAGTAAGATTGATAGTTTTTTCATAAGTTAAAATTTAGGTTTAATAACAGTTATTAGCATCTGTACCGCCAAATTAACTAAAAATTTATTATTAAAAAAAGTTAAATATAAAAAATCACACTATATTTTGATATTCCATAACATATAGGCAGCTGTTAAAAAACTCACTGCCAGTGAAGCTCATCGTTTTGGCTGCTGTGAAAAAAAACCTACATTATACCCCTTCCCCATTAGAACGAAAATAGCCGCCTCTTTCGAGGCGGCTAGCTAGTATTATTGGGTCGGTATCCTTAATTTTGGTCCCACCAAAGCTTGGATGTTAAGTTATCGCCATTAGCCAAACGACTTACTGCCTCCAGATAATTATCCTCGTTCAGGGTAGACTTCCCACTTCTACATCAAAAGGTTCAACAATAATGCGCCCATTTTGAATAGAAAAACTAATGTTTACATCCTTAAATTGGTTATCGAGTTTATCACCCAATTTCAGAAGATTTGTCATCTTATTATAA
>JAWOEH010000026.1:0-37090 GCA_046482855.1 Bacteroidales bacterium
CCATAGCATGGGTTTGCCATCGGCGGTATACTTACCCGAAATGACGGCGGTTGTGCACGCATTGGATTGTGCTGCTACCAGAAGGAATACACCGGTCAATACACTTGTGAATATTCGTTTCATACTTGTTTAGTTTATTCAAACGCTATGTTGTATTTTGTTGCTTGCTGCATCAAATCTTCGTGGATTTGAGGTAGCAGTGAAATGCCATTTTTTTGATGATAAGCTTCCTTTTCCCGCTCTATTTCTCCGGGAATGTATACTCGCTCTTGTCCTTCAGCCGGCTTTGCGGCTTTAAAGGTGTCAATCCAACTGTCCATACGTTCTTTTAGCACATCGGCCGATTGGAATGCATCTATTCTCATGGCGCCAAAGAAGTGGCCGAGTCCTGTGCCTACTTTTTCGTCCTTCAGAGGCAGATAGGGAACCTGTGGTGGCACAAAAGGGCCGAAATTCGCACCGGAAAATACCGCACTGAAGATGTCTACCAGAGCACTCATGCAGTAGCCTTTATGGCTGCCATGTGCATAGTCGCTACCTAGCGGGAGAATGGCACCACCACGCGTTATTATGTCGGGGTCTGTCGATGGCTTTCCATCAGCATCTTGTACATATCCCTCAGGTGCCACTTCGCCTTTTTTGCCCATAATTGCCAGCTTGCCTCGTGCAATGGGGCTTGTGGCAAAGTCAGCAATAAAAGCGGGATGCTTTTTAGCAGGAATTGCTACGGCTATAGGGTTTGTTCCCAATAGGCGGCTTTTTGAGAGGGTAGGTGCTACCAGTGCATTGGCATTGGTCATGGCTATGCCAATCATGTCCTCTTCAAGAGCCATCATGGAGTAATAGCCTGCAATGCCAAAATGGTTCGAGTTATTGGTGGCTACCCATCCTGTACCACATGTTTTTGCTTTATCCATAGCTACTTGCATGGCGTATTTTGCTGCTACCATGCCGTAAGCACTATCCCCGTCTACAGTGGCTGTTGACGGAGTTTCGTGTACAATGGCTGGTTTCGGGTCCACATTGATGCGCTCCGCTTCCCACATACCAATATAGTCTTTTACCCGCATCATCCCATGTGAGGGAATGCCACGAAGTTCTGCTGCCACAAGAACTTCTGCCAGGGTTTGGGCATCTTCTCTCTTGCAACCAATTTTGGAAAATATGTCGATGATAAATGTTTTTAACTCGGCAGGGGTGTAGGTTTCTTTCATGATTACTTGTGTTATAAGAAAGATATGGAAAGATCAGCTTGCCGATCTTTCCAATAACAACTATTCTAGTTCATTGTCTAGTATTTTGTAAAAGGAGTTGGCTTGGCGGGTGGCCGTCATTACAATGTCGTTTAAACATACATGCTCGGGTCGTGAAAGTACAAAGGCAATGGTTTCTGCAATATCTTCGGCGTGCAGAGGAGTAAACCCCTGGTATACTTTTTCGGCTTTTTCTTTATTGCCATGAAAGCGAACCTCGGAGAATTCCGTCTCCACCATACCCGGATCGATGGAGGTTACTTTAATATTGTGTTTAAGCATATCGATACGCATACCTTTGGTTAGCGCATCAACCGCATGTTTTGTGGCGCAGTATACGTTGCCTTTTTCATATACTTCTTTTCCGGCTGTAGAACCAATATTGATGATGTGACCTGCACCCCGGGTTACCATTTGTGGCGCAATGGCTCGGCTAATATAGAGAAGTCCCTTTACATTGGTGTCAATCATTCGTTCCCAGTCGTCCACATTTCCCTCGTCAAAGTGATGCAAACCGGAGGCTAAACCGGCATTATTAATTAACACATCAATGTTTTTCCACTTTTCGGGAAGATCCTGGAACACTTGTTTTACTTGCGATCTTTCCCGAATATCGAAAGTAAGCGGGAGTGCTTCTGTGTTGAAATTTGATGTTAAGTCGGCAGAAAGATTTTCAAGACGTTCTTTTCGGCGTCCTGTCACAATTACGTGATAACCTTCTTGGGCAAGCTTACGAGCCGTAGCTTCTCCTATGCCGGATGTGGCTCCGGTAACCAGTGCTATTTTTTTCGACATAATAGATGTTGTTTTGTGTTATGCTGCTAAATTAGTTAAAATTCCTGAGCCTTCATTGGGTTTTAAAAGGGAGCTGCATGCTTAGCTTGTGTGGATTTTTTAGTATTTCAGATGGAATACAATTTTTGTTGGTTATATTTGTTGCGTCTTTAACTATTTTAAAAAAAGAACCATGGAAGTTACAGTAAAAACCGCCGAGAAGCTGGGGCTTTTACCCGAGGAGTATGAACGAATAAATGAAATTATGGGGCGTACCCCAAACTTTACGGAGGTAAGTATTTTTTCCGTAATGTGGTCGGAGCATGCTTCTTATAAAAATTCGATAAAGTGGTTGAAGACGCTCCCAAAAGAGGGCGAACAATTATTAGCTGCAGCCGGTGAGGAGAATGCCGGACTCGTGGATATTGGTGACAATTGGGGCTGTGCTTTCAAAATTGAATCGCACAACCACCCTTCGGCCGTTGAACCTTATCAGGGAGCTGCAACAGGTGTAGGAGGGATTAATCGTGACATTTTTACTATGGGAGCTCGACCTGTAGCACAATTAAACTCCCTTCGTTTTGGCGATTTGGAATTGGATAGAACCAAATGGCATTTGAAAGGTGTTGTGAAAGGCATTGGTGATTATGGCAATGCCTTTGGCATTCCGGTACTTGGGGGAGAATTGTTTTTTGATAAAAGTTATAATACCAATCCACTGATAAATGCCATGTCGGTAGGCTTGGTTCGGAAAGATAAGGTTATCTCGGCTATTGCTAAAGGCAAGGGCAATCCTGTTTATATTGTTGGCTCTTCTACCGGGAAGGATGGTATTCACGGAGCCACGTTTGCTTCAGCCGATTTGACAGAAAATTCGGCGGAGGATCTTCCTGCTGTTCAAGTGGGCGACCCCTTTATGGAGAAACTTTTGATGGAGGCTACTCTGGAACTGAATGAGTCAGGTGCTGTAGTTGGGATGCAGGATATGGGCGCTGCCGGTATCATTTGCTCAACCTCGGAGATGTCTGAAAAGGGCGGTATGGGAATGCGCGTCGACTTGGATCGTGTGCCTTTGCGTCAGGATGATATGCTGCCTTTCGAAATCCTCCTGTCCGAATCGCAAGAACGTATGCTTGTGGTCGTGGAAAAGGGCAAAGAGGCCATTGTGGAGCAAATATTTGATAAGTGGGATTTGAATTGTGCCATCATTGGTGAAGTAATTGATGAAGATCGCCTCTATTTTCATATGCATGGCGAACTTGTGGCTGATGTACCCGCTTCAGAATTAGTGCTTGGAGGAGGCGCTCCCCAGTACGATCGCGAATATAAAGAGCCCGCCTATTTTAAAGAACTTCAAAAATTCTCGATTGATCAAATTGAGGAACCTACTGAATATCGAGCTGTAGCTGAACAGCTTTTACAGCATCCGAATATTGCTTCTAAATGCTGGGTAATTGAACAATACGACAGCATGGTGGGTACCGGTAATATAACTACCAACTTCCCCGCCGATGCTGGTATCTTCAATCTTAAGAAAACCAAAAAGGCCCTGGCTATGTCGGTTGATTGTAATGCACGATATGTCCAGGCCGATCCGCAAAAAGGAACCATGATGGCCGTGACCGAAGCTGCACGAAATATTGTTTGCTCCGGGGGCGAGCCCTTAGCGGTGACCAATTGTCTGAATTTTGGAAATCCTTACAATCCCGAAGTTTACTGGCAGTTTGTGAATGCTATTCAGGGCATGAGCAAAGCTTGTGAGCGTTTAAATACCCCCGTAACCGGAGGAAACGTAAGCTTCTACAACCAAATGTCAGTGAATGGGAAAGTGGAGCCCGTGTTTCCTGCTCCTGTTATTGGTATGGTAGGCCTTATTGAGGATAAAAACAGGATCATGACAATGGGCTTTAAGGAGAAGGGCGATATGATCTACCTGGTGGGGAAATCCCGAAATGATATAAACAGTTCCGAATACCTGGTGTCGGTTCATGGCGTTGAAGCCTCCCCGGCTCCTTTTTTCGACCTGGAGGAGGAAATGAATATACAAGATGCCATAAAAGGGTTGATTGAGCGCGGTCTTGTTCGTTCGGCACATGACGTTTCCGATGGGGGCTTGTTTGTCGCTCTTGTTGAGTCGGCTATGGTAAAGGAGCTAGGCTTTGATATTACAACCGATGCTGAGGTGCGTAAGGATGCTTTCTTGTTTGGAGAGTCTCAAAGTCGCGTAGTGATTACCGTTACACCCGGAAATGAGGATGCTTTTATTGACTTTATGATGGAGCATGATACCCCTTTCAGCGCATTAGGACATGTTACCAAGAATGAATTGCGAGTTGACGACTATTCTTTTGGTTTTATTCATGATGTGAAAAAGATGACAGAAGAGGCACTTGAAAATCGATTAAAGCAATAATCTGTGGTTAAACCCTATCATCATCTGCCGTCAGGAAAAAAAGAGCAGGTTGAACAGATGTTCGATAAAATTGCCTGGCGCTATGATTTTTTGAACCACTTTCTCTCATGGGGAATTGATAAACGATGGCGAAAGAAGGTGGTTCGGGCTTTGGATGTTTACTCAGAGGCCGATACCTTGTTAGATGTTGCCACAGGAACCGGAGATTTGGCAATTGAACTTTTAAAGCATACACCTGCATCAATTGTTGGGGTTGATTTGTCGCAGCAAATGCTTGATAAAGGCATCGAAAAGATAAAACTCTTAAAATTGCAGGATAGAGCTCATCTGGAAAAGATGGATGTAGAGGCGTTGCAATTTCCGGACAATACTTTTACTGCTGTGTCTGTGGCTTTTGGCGTTCGCAATTTTGATAATCTCCAGGCGGGTTTGCAGGAAATGTATCGGGTTTTGAAACCCGGAGGCAAAATTGTTATTCTGGAATTTTCGATGCCAAAAAATTCGATTGTGCACGCTGCCTATCGATTTTATGCAAAATGGGTTCTGCCTTTCTGGGGGCGTTTGCTTTCACGTGAAGCTTTTGCCTACTCTTATTTGCCCGATTCGATTGAGGCATTTCCTGCTTATGAGGAGCTTTTGGCACAATTGCGTGTTGCAGGTTTTTCCAATGGTGCTTTCAAATCCCTTACTGCCGGGGTTGCATGCTTATATACAGCAGAGAAGTAAAATAAAAATGCAAAAGCAGCGTTTCTACATTCATGAACCGATTCATCCTTCTATTCGTATTTATTACGCTTCCCGGCTATTTGATGGCCCAACAAGATATAGGTCTCAATTATCAAGAGATTGATCACAAGCGGCTACACTTTGGTTTTACTATCGGGATGAATGCGATGGATTTTAAAGTTACGCCCACCATGAACCAAATTGGTGCCGCTGAAACTGTGGTTCCCGAACTAAATGTCTTAAGTCCCGGTATCCATGTTGCCGCTGTAAGTTCACTTAAACTATTGGACGATTTGCATTTGCGTTTTTTGCCAGGGATTACGCTGGGGCAGCGGGCGGCTCTTTTTTATAGAGGAAAAACTGAAGGGAACAAGGTTTTGGATAAGGAAATGATAATCGAATCGACCTTTGTAGATATGCCTTTACTATTGAAATATAGCTCTGTGCGGGTGGCGAATTTCCGTCCCTATCTGGTAGCGGGAGGAAATTTTCGGTACGATATGGCACGTAATAAGGATTTTGATGAGGACGAGGGTATCTATATCAAACTAAATCCTATGGATTTGTGCTATGAAGTAGGGTTTGGTGTCGATTGGTATTTGCCCTATTTTAAACTCTCCACAGAGATTAAATATTCTGTGGGTATATTAAATGTTGCTTCGCCAGAACAGGCGATTGAAGAACCTGAGTATGCCAATTCAGTGGAATCTTTGAATTCTCGTTTGTTCATGGTTTCATTTCATTTTGAGTAATGTTGTGCTCGTCTGAATTCTGCACAAACCACGGCACCTGCTATGCTTATGTTGAGCGATTCGGACGTGGCCGATGAGGGGTTGAAGTTAGGGATATGGAGTTTATGTGTGACTTTTTGAGCTACCTCATTCGAAATCCCTTTTCCTTCATTTCCCAAAATAATACAACCCGCAGGGCTAAGCTTAGTGGTATAGAGGTTTTCGCCCTCCATAAATGTTCCGTAAACGGGGATTTCTTTTGATGAATTGTCAATAAGATCAACCAGATTGGTGTGGAGCACCGATACGCGAAATATTGCTCCCATACTGGCTTGCACAACTTTAGGATTGTATGTGTCTACACTATCGGGGGAGCAGAAAATGCGGCTAATGCCGAACCAGTCGGCCAGGCGCAGGAGGGTACCCATATTTCCGGGATCGCGAATGGCATCTAAAGCCAAGACGAGTTCCTCTTTTGGGAGTTCCTTTGTAACTGGTATTTGTGGTTGTTTGGCTAGTGCAACAACTTGCTGTGGAGTTTTTAACTGACTAATTTCCTTGAGCTCGACAGGAGTAACCTCCGTTTTTTCAATTCCGGAGATAGTTGTCGGCGCCTTCCATTCGGGCAGAGAAAACAGAGCTATCGTTTCATAGGTCGAGAGCAATAGTTCATGTACCATTTTTACGCCCTCAACCAAAAAGAGACCCTCTTTGTCCCTGTTTTTCTTCTTTTGTAATGAATTAACGAATTTAGTTTTATTTTTGCTTAACATTGAATCCGAAATTTGTCCTTCATTGAAAACTCTTGGTTACAAAAATATCAGAAATATTCGGTTAGCGCATCTTTTTGTTGGTATGCTTTTGATTCTTTTTGCCGGATGCCGAGCTACGAAATATGTCCCTGAGGATTCGTATCTTTTGGCCAAGACGAAGATTCAAACTTCCCGCAAGCAGATTCCCAAGGAGGAATTGAAGGGATATATCAGGCAAAAGCCTAACAGAAAACTACTGGGAACTCGTTTCTATCTGGGACTTTATAATTTATCGCGGCCTGGTAAAGAAAAGGGACTTAGTGAATGGTTTCGCAAGATTGGCGAAGAGCCGGTTATTTATGATCCCTTTCTAAAGAACAAGACCACACAACAGCTCTCTGTTTTTTTAAACAATAAAGGCTATTTCGATGCTGAAGTAACCGATTCAGTTATTTATAAACGACGCAAGGCCAAGGTGCACTATTTTATTACTTATAACAAACCTCATCGAATTAGCGCTATAAACTATCTTATAGCCGATACGACGATTGCTCCTATTGTATTTGCTGACACAACCAACAGGCTTTTTGATGTGGGCGATATATTTGATGTGGATGCATTGCAAAAGGAGCGTGATCGATTGGAGATCTTGCTGAAAGAAAAGGGATATTATAATTTCTCAAAGCGCTTTATTAACTATTTGGCTGATACCACTCAACATGAGGAGCGAACAGTAGAGCTCACCCTGCAGGTTGGCAACTATCTCCAACAGGAAACAAAGGATAGTATAAGTGAGGTAGCTCATCCTACGTATAGAATTCGTAGGGTAATGGTTTTTCCTGACTTTAATCAGCGGGATTTTATTAATCCGGAAAGACAGCCTGACTTAGATACGCTTATGTTTGATAGGTATATGTATGTATATAAAAACCCGGAGCGGCTATATGCGGATGTTATTAATCAATCTTCATTTCTGGAACCTGGTGATACCTATAATCTGGCGAATGTTGAAAAGACGAAACGAACCTTGAGCGGCTTGCGTCTTTTTCGTTCGATTACTATACAATTTGCAGAAGCGGAGCCCCCTGATTTTTCCGATTCCATACCTCAGGGTACATTAGATTGCTATATTCAGCTAACACCCTTTTTATTGCAATCGTATTCAGTGGAGGTGGAGGGAACCAACTCATCAGGAAATAAGCTGGGATTTGGGGGTGTATTCTCTTATCAGCACCGCAGCTTATTTGGAGGAGCGGAGATTACAGATTTTCGATTGAGTAGCTCCATGGAGTCGCTCGATGAAAAAACCATTAGTGGAGAGAATCGGACACTTGAGTTTGGTGCAGACATTGGCATGCGAATTCCCAAATTTCTATTGCCTGTTTTTCGTGCTGAGAAGTTTAGTAAGCGCTACTCCCCTAAAACGCAAATTAATGTCGGGTATAGCTATCAGGATCGACCGGACTTTACGCGTACCATCGCTACCACTACCTATGGGTATCAGTGGGAGGGAAGCCAATATACGCGTCATTTTTTTGATCTTTTGGAGGTAAATGCCGTAAAATTACCTTATGCAACGGATGAGTTTCGGGCTTATATTGATACCTCCTTTCTCCGAAGCAGTTATGAGAATCACTTAGTATCGGTAACCAGTTATAGTTACGTGTTTAGTAATCAGGATTTACGAAAACGAAGAAATTTCTCCTTTTTTCGTTTGAATACGGAAGTTTCCGGAAATCTTTTGTCTGGCTTGGCTGAGGTAACTGACTTTTCTACTGTAAATGGTCGTTATGAAGTTTTTGGTGTTCCTTTTTCACAATACCTCAAGATCGATGCCGATTTCCGTTACTACCAATACCTTACAGAACATAGTAACCTGGCTTACCGTTTATTTTTAGGTGTTGGCTTTCCTTATGGAAATTCAACTGCATTGCCTTTTGAAAAACAGTTTTTTTCCGGGGGAGCTAATAGTATTCGAGCTTGGAGTGTGCGGGATGTAGGACCGGGATCGTATAAGGGTCAATCGATAACTTCTATCCCCAATCAGACTGCCGACATAAAATTTGAAGCCAATCTTGAATATCGCTTTGATTTATTCTGGGTACTTGAAGGAGCTTTCTTTTTGGACATGGGGAATATTTGGAGTATGAACCCCGATGGTCGTGAAGGCTCTTTGTTCCAACGCGATGATTTTTATACTGAAATGGCAGTTGGTACAGGATTTGGCGCCCGGTTTAATTTTTCCTATTTGGTTTTCCGTCTCGATATGGGGTTGAAGCTTCGGGATCCGTCACTTTTGCCAAATCATCGATGGATACCTCTTGAACGTTCTTTCCATTCCGATGATCTAACCTTTAATATTGCCATTGGCTATCCTTTCTAATTATGCTACTGAAGACCTGCTCTATTCTATTTTATTTTGTATTTTTGTAGGAGTACTAATCAAAAAATAAAATGCTATGTCCTACAATAAGATTGTTGAGCTTTTAGGTGACCAAGCCGACTATTTGCTAAATCATAAATGTCAGACGGTAGCGAAAGAACAGCTCCATCTGCCCGGTCCCGATTTTGTGGATCGTATTGTTTCTCTTTCAAATCGTTCGCCACAAGTAATGCGTTCCATGCAACAGCTTTATGATCATGGACGTTTAGCGGGAACAGGTTATCTCTCTATTTTGCCTGTTGATCAGGGTATTGAGCATTCAGCAGGAGCTTCATTTGCCCCCAATCCCGTGATGTTTGATCCTGAAGGAATCATTAGTTTGGCAATGGAGGGCGGAGCCAATGGTGTGGCTTCCACCTTCGGGGTGTTAGCCTCTTTATCGCGTAAGTATGCACATCGGATTCCTTTTATTGTTAAGCTTAATCATAATGAGATGCTCTCCTATCCAAATACCTATGATCAGATCATGTATGGAACAGTTGAGGAAGCTTGGAATTTAGGGGCTGTAGCAGTGGGAGCTACCATCTATTTTGGTTCGGATGAGTCCACTCGTCAAATTCAGGAGGTTGCAGCTGCATTTGAGCGTGCACATGAATTAGGAATGGCTACTATTTTGTGGTGTTATTTGCGTAATCCCGGTTTCAAAAAAGAGGGTACCGATTACCATACCGCTGCTGATCTTTCCAGCCAGGCCAACCACATAGGTGTCACCATTCAGGCTGATATTATCAAACAAAAATTACCCACACTGAACGGGGGGTATCCGGCAATTAATTTTGGAAAAACACATGACAAAGTGTATAGTGAGTTAACCACTGATCATCCTATTGATCTTACTCGTTATCAGGTGGTAAACACCTATATGGGGCGTCAGGGATTGATTAACTCAGGGGGTGCCTCTAAAGGCGATTCGGACTTGGCAGAAGCTGTGGCAACCGCTGTTATCAATAAGCGTGCCGGTGGAATGGGACTTATTAGCGGGCGTAAAGCTTTCCAGAAACCCATGAAACAGGGCGTGGCCTTGCTAAATGCAATTCAGGATGTGTATCTTGCCAAAGAGATTGATATAGCCTAGTACGCTTATTTAAATTCAAACTATATTAGAAGGCAGAGAACAATAAATCTCTGCCTTTTTTTATTTTTGAGTGTGCAAGTATCAGCTAGTTATGTCTGTGGCTAATGGGTAACACTTGCACCAACCCTAAACAAACTGCTAAAACTAATTCCATTATGAGTGATTCAAACTTAACCCCACGCGATAGCTTTGGGAGTAAATTTGGTGTGATTGCTGCTGCTGCCGGCTCTGCAATTGGCTTAGGCAATATCTGGCGATTCCCCTATGTCTTAGGTGAAAACGGAGGCGGCGCTTTTTTGCTGGTTTACTTGCTATTCATTTTGATGATTGGCATACCTGTGATGTTATCTGAATTTGTTATCGGCCGTCGTGCTCAGCGAAATCCGTATGGTGCTTTTAGAAAACTGGCTCCCCGAACACCTTGGTTTTTGGTAGGCTTTATGGGCGTAGTGGCTGCCTTTATGATCTTGGCATTTTATACTGCCGTGGCAGGGTGGACACTGGAATATATCTATCAGTCTATCATTAATGGCTTTGGGGATAAATCGCCAAATGAGATTAATACAATGTTCGAAACCTTTCGACAGGGCTCCTTTCGTCCCGTTTTATGGTTTGTAATCTTTATGTTTCTGACGGGTTTTATTGTGGTTAGCGGTGTTAAGAAAGGCATTGAACGATATGCCAAGTTGTTAATGCCTATTCTTTTGGTTTTAATTATCGTCATGTGTATCCGTTCAGTAACTCTGCCTGGTGCCTCTGCCGGATTGGAGTTTTTATTTAAACCCGATTTTTCCAAAATTACGGCCAATACCATTTTAGAGGCATTGGGACAAGCTTTCTTTTCTTTAAGCATTGGTATGGGAACCCTTATTACGTATGGTTCTTATATTAACCGTAAAGAAAATCTGGGCTCAACGGCTGTTCAGGTTAGTATAGCCGACACATTTATTGCTGTTTTAGCGGGTATTGCCATCTTTCCCGCGGTATTTGCCTTTGGTATTGCACCCAGCGATGGTGAGGGATTGGTGTACAAGACTTTACCTAATATATTTCAGCAAATGGCTGGCGGGTATTATTTTTCGCTGCTCTTTTTTCTGCTTTTGGGTGTAGCCGCTCTTACCAGTACCATTTCAGTTTTGGAAGTAATTGTCGCTTATTTTGTTGAACAATTTCACCTAACCCGAAAGAAGGCTGTTATTCTGGCATCTGTCTCTGTTGGGGTGTTAGGCATCAGTTCTGTGATGTCATGGACTGTTTTGTCCGATTTCACACTCTTTGGGCTTAATATATTTGGCATACTCGATTTTACCTCGGCTAACATTTTATTACCTTTGGGAGGATTGCTTATTGTGATGTTTGTTGGCTGGTCTCTTGGGGCTGCTAGTACGAAGGATGAGTTGTCCAGCGGAGGTGTTTATAATGTGCGCTACCTTGGTCTTTTACGCTTTATTTTACGTTTTATTGCACCTATAGCAATTGCTATGGTGTTTCTTAACGGATTGAACTTGATTAAGTTTTAAAGAAAGAGTAACTTATGATTGCAGGCTTGCAATCATGAAAAAGAAATTTGAACCTATATTTGTTTTTACCAAGAAGGAGCAGAGAGGCTTGCTTGTCCTTCTGCTCCTTACTTGCTTTATTCTTGTAGCGCAGTGGGTGTGGCATCTTGGGCAGGTGGAGCCTGACTACCCGTTGGAACAAGATAGTACCTTGTTGCACTTTCTTGCTTCGCTCGAAGAAGGTTCTTCTTCCCCTAAAATTCCTTACTATTCTGGACCTGCTATGGATCTGAATAAAGCCTCGAGACAAGAGTTATTGGAGTTGGGTTTTTCGGATAAACTATGTGAAACCTTCTTACGATTTCGCGAATCCGGAGCCGCTTTTTTTTCAGCGTCAGACGTGAGAAAAGTATATGGCATAAACGATGAGCTATGGGAACGCATCGCACCTTATGTGCATTTTCCCGAGCCGCAGGAAAAGGGGGTGGAAGAAATCCGTTCTATGGGACAAGTAGCCTCAGAGCCGCAGCGAAAAAAGAACCACGATAATAGTTCAATTCCTCAAGTGAATCTGAACCATGCCGATACGTTTCAGTTGATGACAATACCGGGAATTGGGAAGGTGTTTGCCGGGCGGATTTTGGGTTATCGGGAGCTATTGGGTGGATACGTAACGAAAGAGCAGTTACTGGAAGTGTATGGAATGACTGTTGAACGCTTTCATCAATGTACCTCTTTTGTTTATATCGATGCTGACTCCCTACGTAAATTGTCGCTAAATCGGGCCGATTTTTCAACACTACTCCGGCATCCTTACCTAGCCACTAAACAGGTTCAAACTCTGCTGGCTTTTCGTGCTTATACTGACTCAACTATAACGTATCAAGGGCTTCTCGAAAATCGTGTGCTGGATACTGCACACTTGCGGAAAATACTTCCTTATCTTAGTTTTGATAAATGACCTTTTCCTTGTTTAGAGCTTTGAAATTTTGTATATTTCAGATTACCAAAACAAAAAGAGATTCCTGGTCATTAAAAATTTATTGTTTTTTTTATTGATTATTTTGAAATGTGAATGAATAATTAGTATTTTTGCCACTCAAAATTAAAACAAGAGGAGATTCATTATGATCGTAATACCAATTAAAGAAGGCGAGAACATTGAGCGCGCGTTGAAAAAATTTAAGCGTAAATTTGAGAAGACCGGAGTAATCAAGGAACTTCGTGATCGCCAAGCTTTTACAAAGCCATCTGTACGTCGTCGTGAGGAGATTAAGCACGCACGCTATATCGAGCAGATGCATCTTGATAATGAATAGTTTTGGGTAATATGACCAGGAAAAACAGAGGTTGTTTTTTCTTTTATTGCCCTTTATGGTTGTAGATCTTTTCCAAAAATACTTACAGTACGAGAAACGTTGTTCCAAACATACCATGTTAGCCTACATGCATGATTTGGAGCAATTTTTCGCGTATCTGAAAGTGAACGGGGAAGATTTTTTTTCGGTACTACCTGCTGAAACTGAGGTGAGAGGTTGGATGATAGCTCTTCATGAACAACAACTGGAACCCTCTACCATTCATCGAAAATTATCTACCTTAAGTACTTTTTTTTTATTTTTGCAGCGTGAGGGATATACCCAGCAAAATCCCATGGAGAAGATCCAATTACCCAAGCGCAAAAAAATTCTACCAAAATTTTTTCGACAAGACCAACTTTTGAGTTTGCTCAATCAGCTCTCCTCAGAAATGCATTTTCCGGTTTTTCGCGATTTTCTATTGATTGATTTACTTTATCAAACAGGGATGCGTGTAGCTGAATGTGTAAATTTAACGGATAAAGATGTGGATGTCAGTGCCTTTTTTGTTAAGGTACAAGGAAAGGGAAACAAAGAGCGTATTATTCCGTTATCTATAGAAACAGCGCGTAATTTGGAACTATATATCAACAAACGTAACAGCTTTTTTGCCGGAAGTACTTTTTCATCTCTATTTGTAACCAACCGTGCCACACCCATTTATCCGCGATGGGTGTATAGAAAAGTACAGTCATTGTTCCTGGGCCACGCCAGTGGCGAGCAGGTGAGTCCTCATGTCTTGCGACATAGTTTTGCTACACATCTTCTCAATCAAGGCGCTGATTTAAATGCCATAAAAGAGTTGTTGGGCCATAGTAGTCTGGCTGCTACACAGGTTTATACACACAATTCATTTGAGAAATTAAAGAAAGTTTATAAACAGGCTCATCCAAGAGCATAAAAATAGGAGGATAGCATATGGATATTAAGATTCATTCAATTCGATTTGATGCTGATCAGAAACTTCTGGATTTTGTTGACAAGAAAGTAGGCAAGCTCATACAGTTTTATGACCATATTATTGATGCCGAAGTCTTCCTCCGCTTAGATAAAGACCAGGGGTTAGAAAACAAAGTAGTAGAGGTTAAGCTCAATATTCCAGGAAATGATTTGTTTGCCAAGAAACAGAGCAAATCCTTTGAAGAATCGGCTGATTTGGCCACTGAGGCTTTACGTCGACAGCTTAAAAAAACCAAGGAAAAGCAAAGAGGCTTGTAAAAAAGTGTTTTTTTATCACAATTCTCTTAGATATTCTTTGCGTGATAAATAAAAATGCATACATTTGCGAACCGATTTTGGAATGTAAAACCAAAATCGGTCTCTTTTGCACGCCGATGTAGCTCAGCTGGCTAGAGCAGCTGATTTGTAATCAGCAGGTCGGGGGTTCGAGTCCCTCCATCGGCTCGGTTCATTGAAAATATGTGATTTATCTTATGGGGAGATACCGAAGCGGTCAAACGGGGCAGACTGTAAATCTGTTGGCATAGCCTTCGCAGGTTCGAGTCCTGCTCTCCCCACAAAGTTTTGCGGGAGTAGCTCAGTTGGTAGAGCATCAGCCTTCCAAGCTGAGGGTCGCGGATTCGAGTTCCGTCTCCCGCTCTGTTTTTGCCGATGTAGCTCAGGGGTAGAGCGCTTCCTTGGTAAGGAAGAGGCCACGGGTTCAAATCCCGTCATTGGCTCTAGAAATCACATAACAACCAAGTAAGCAAAAGAAAAGAAACACAATAAATTATCTAATTATTAATACTTGAAGTTATGGCTAAAGAAAAATTTGATAGATCGAAAGAGCACGTCAATATTGGTACAATCGGCCACGTAGACCACGGTAAAACTACCTTAACTGCTGCAATTACCAAGGTATTGTCAGACAAAGGTTTAACTGAGGCTCGTGACTTCGATTCAATTGATAACGCTCCTGAGGAAAAAGAACGTGGTATTACCATTAATTCGGCTCACGTTGAGTACTCTACTGAAAAGCGTCACTATGCGCACGTTGACTGTCCTGGTCACGCCGACTATGTGAAGAACATGGTAACTGGTGCGGCTCAAATGGACGGTGCTATATTGGTGGTTGCTGGTACTGATGGCCCTATGCCACAGACTCGTGAGCACATCTTGTTGGCTCGTCAGGTAAACGTACCTAAGATTGTTACTTTCTTAAACAAGGTTGACTTGGTTGACGATCCAGAATTGATTGAGCTTGTTGAAATGGAAGTGCGTGAGTTGTTAGACTTCTACGAATTCGAAGGTGATGACGCGCCTGTTATCCATGGTTCAGCACTTGGTGCATTGAACGGAGAAGAAAAGTGGGTTGAAAAGGTGATGGAGTTGATGGATGCTGTTGACTCATGGATTCCTGTTCCTCCTCGTGATACAGAGAAGCCATTCTTGATGCCTGTTGAGGACGTATTCTCAATTACCGGACGTGGTACTGTGGCTACTGGCCGTATCGAAACCGGTATTATCAACACAAGTGAAGAAGTTCAAATCATTGGCTTAGGTGCTGAGAAAATGAAGAGTGTTGTTACAGGAGTTGAAATGTTCCGTAAAATTCTGGATACTGGTGAAGCAGGAGATAACGTTGGACTATTGCTGCGTGGTGTTGACAAGAAGATGATTAAGCGTGGTATGGTTATCTGTCGTCCCGAAACAATTACGCCTCATACCGAATTCAAAGCGGAGGTATACGTATTGAAGAAAGAAGAAGGTGGACGTCATACCCCTTTCCATGATAACTACCGTCCTCAGTTTTACTTGCGTACACTTGATGTAACAGGTGAAGTGAAGTTACCAGAAGGTACTGAAATGGTAATGCCAGGTGATAATGTAACTATGCACGTAAACCTGATTTACCCTGTTGCCTTGAACCAAGGTCTTCGTTTTGCCATTCGTGAAGGTGGACGTACAGTTGGTGCAGGTCAGATTACTGAAATTATCAAATAATTACTATATTTGCAGGGCGGTTTACGCCGCCCTCTTTTATACACGGGTGTAGCTCAATTGGTAGAGCAACGGTCTCCAAAACCGTAGGTTGTGAGTTCGAGTCTTACCACCCGTGCTAAATTTATATCAGCAAACAATGAAAATTACACACTATTTACAGGAATCGTACAAGGAGCTTGTACACAAGGTTTCATGGCCCACATGGGGCGAATTAACAAATAGTGCAATTGTGGTAATGGTTGCTTCCTTAATAATAGCTTTAGTCATTTTTGTTATGGACTATAGCTTCCAAAATCTGATGGATATCGTATATCGATTAGTGTATTAATTTGAGAATTTTTTAGACGGGAACATGAGCGAATCGGATAAGAAGTGGTATGTACTCCGAGCCATTGGAGGAAAAGAGAAAAAGGTAAAAGAGTACATCGAAAATGAAGTTACCAGACTAAAGCTCGAGGATTTCATCTCACAGGTGTTGATTCCAACCGAGAAAGTGTATCAAATTCGTAATGGAAAGAAGGTGAGCAAAGAGCGAAACTTTTTTCCAGGTTACGTAATGATAGAAGCTCGACTGGAGGGTGAAATTCCGCACATTTTAACCAACATCCCCAATGTTATTGGATTTTTGGAGGCTGATGAAGGTAACAAGCCTACACCACTTCGACAGTCGGAGGTAAATCGTATACTAGGTAAAGTAGACGAACTTGCCGAAAGCGAAGAGGAAATCACTGTTCCATTTTTTGTTGGCGAGACAGTCAAAGTTGTTGACGGTCCGTTTAACAGCTTTAATGGTATTATCGAAGAGGTTAACGAAGAGAAAAAGAAACTCAAAGTTATGGTCAAAATCTTCGGTCGGAAAACACCATTAGAGTTAAGTTTTATGCAGGTTGAAAAAGAGTAATTTTTAGAACTTTAGAATTATGGCGAAAGAAGTTGCAGGATTAATTAAATTGCAAATCCGCGGTGGGCAAGCCAACCCTTCACCACCAGTAGGACCTGCCCTAGGTGCGAAAGGGGTTAACATCATGGAGTTCTGTAAACAGTTTAATGGACGTACCCAGGATAAAATGGGTCAGGTAATACCTGTGATCATTACTGTTTATTCCGATAAGTCGTTTGACTTTATCATTAAAACTCCGCCCGTAGCTGTGCAACTGCTGGAGACTGCTAAACTCAAAGGAGGTTCAGCCGAACCAAACCGTGATAAAGTAGCTTCCGTAACCTGGGATCAGGTGCGCGAAATTGCTGAAGCCAAGATGAAAGATTTGAACGCTTTTACCGTGGAATCAGCAATGCGTATGGTAGCAGGAACAGCACGTAGTATGGGTATAACTGTTAATGGCGAATTCCCCGGGTAGTAACTTATAAAAGAACACAAGTAGATATGGCTAAGCTATCTAAAAATAGAAAACAGGTACTCGATAAGGTGGAAACCGGGAAAAACTATTCCCTGGAGGAAGCTGCCGAATTGGTGAAAGAGATTTCAACAACCAAATTCGATGCTTCTGTCGATCTTGACGTACGCCTGGGGGTAGATCCACGAAAATCCAATCAAATGGTACGTGGTGTTGTTACCCTGCCGCACGGTACAGGAAAATCTGTGAGAGTACTGGTACTTTGTTCTCCCGATAAGGAGGAAGAAGCGAAAGCTGCTGGTGCTGATTATGTGGGATTAGATGAATATATCGAAAAAATCAAAGGCGGTTGGACCGACGTTGATGTGGTAATTACTATGCCTCAAGTAATGGCAAAAGTAGGCCAACTCGGACGTATCTTAGGACCTCGTGGCCTGATGCCAAACCCCAAAACCGGTACGGTTACTATGGAAATTGGTAAAGCCGTGGAAGAGGTGAAGAAAGGTAAAATCGACTTCAAGGTGGATCGCTACGGTATCATACATACCGCAGTAGGTAAAGTGTCTATGGACAAGGCAAAATTGGTTGATAATGCTAATGAATTAATGGCTACTATCAATAAATTGAAGCCCTCTGCTGCCAAAGGTACTTACGTACTTAGCGTTTACCTCTCCAGTACAATGAGTCCTGGTATTAAAATCGATCCCAAATCATTTGCCTAGTTAAGTACCAAATTAAAATCAAGGACCGATTGTTATGAAACGCGAAGATAAAGAGCAAGTAGTTAACACCCTTGTTGAGGAAATCAACAATACAACCCACTTTTATGTGGCCGATACCAGCGACCTCGATGGCGCCGATATCTCGTTGTTACGTCGTAAATGTTTTGAAAAAGACATTGTCCTCAAGGTTGTTAAAAACACCCTTTTAAAACGAGCCTTGGAGGCTTCTGAGAAAGCTACAGAAGAACTTTATGACTCCCTAAAGGGACCTACATCGATTATGTTTACCGAAACCGGAAATCTTCCTGCTAAGCTAATTAAGGAATTCCGAAAAGATCACGATAAGCCTGTGTTAAAATCAGCTTTCGTCGAAGAATCGGTTTATGTAGGCGAAGACCAATTAGAGATCCTCTCTAATATTAAGTCGAAAGACGAACTCTTGGGCGACCTGATAGCCTTGCTACAATCGCCTGCTAAGAATGTTATTTCTGCCCTTCAATCCGGTGGAAATACGATAACTGGTGTCTTGAAGACACTCGCAGACAAAAGTGAATAAATAACAACATTTAGTAAAAAACACATTAAAAATAAGTAAAAATGGCAGATTTAAAAGCGCTTGCAGAAGAGTTGGTGAACTTAACTGTAAAAGATGTAAACGAGTTAGCTGATATCCTTAAAGAGGAATATGGAATTGAACCAGCTGCTGCTGCCGCAGTTGTGGCTGGTCCGGCTGCCGGAGATGAAGCAGGTGGTGCTGTAGAACAAACTGAATTCGACGTTATCTTGAAGTCAGCTGGTGGCGCTAAATTGCAAATCGTTAAGCTTGTAAAAGAACTTTCTGGCTTAGGATTGAAAGAAGCAAAAGCCGTAGTTGATGAAGCACCTAAGGCAATCAAAGAAGGTGTATCTAAAGATGAAGCAGAAGCTCTAAAAACACAATTAGAAGAGGCAGGAGCAGAAGTTGAACTTAAATAGCATTATACCTAAATATTGTGGATAGCTTTAGAATCCCATCCCAGGGATTCTAAGGCTTTTTATTGTTTAATAGTTTGAGTTCAATTAATACGTTTAGTAATGGCCGTACAAAGCACTAACCAACGGATAAGTTTCGCATCCACTAAAAATCAGCTGCCCTATCCCGATTTTTTGGAAGTGCAGCTAAAATCTTTCCGCGAATTTTTTCAACTCAATACAACTTCCGATGCTCGTAAGAATGAAGGGTTGTATGGCGTATTTAATGAAAATTTCCCCATCACGGATACTCGTAACAATTTTGTCCTGGAATACTTGGATTATGCAGTCGATCCTGCACGTTACAGTATCGAAGAGTGTATTGAAAGAGGGCTGACATACAGTGTCCCCCTAAAAGCGAAACTGAAATTATATTGCACCGATCCTGAACATGAAGATTTCGATACGGTTATTCAGGATGTGTACCTGGGCACGGTTCCCTATATGACCGATAGAGGAACCTTTGTTATTAATGGTGCCGAGCGCGTGGTGGTTTCACAACTCCATCGTTCACCAGGTGTATTCTTCGGCCAAAGTATGCACGCCAACGGAACGAAACTCTATTCGGCGCGTATTATCCCTTTTCGGGGTAGTTGGATCGAGTTCGCTACCGATATCAACAACGTGATGTATGCATACATCGACCGTAAAAAGAAACTCCCTGTAACCACTTTGCTGCGTGCGATTGGCTACGAGAGTGATAAAAATATTTTGTCAATTTTTGACCTGGCCGAAGAGGTAAAAGTCTCTAAAACCAGCCTGAAAAAGATGGTGGGGCGTAAGCTTGCCGCTCGTGTGTTGAAATCCTGGATCGAGGACTTTGTTGATGAGGATACCGGGGAAGTGGTTTCAATCGAACGTAACGAAGTTATTATCGATAGGGAAACCGTTATTGAAGAGGAGCACATCGAGAAGATCATCGACTCAGGAGCGAAAACCATCCTGCTCCACCGCGAAGGACAAAACATTTCTGATTTTGCTATTATTTATAATACCTTACAGAAAGATCCTTGTAATTCGGAAAAAGAGGCGGTAATGCACATTTACCGACAGCTGCGTAACTCTGAACCACCAGATGAAGCTACTGCGCGTGATGTGATTGATAAGCTTTTCTTTTCTGATAAGCGCTACGATCTGGGTGAGGTGGGGCGTTATAGAATCAACCGTAAGTTGAATTTGGATATCGATGTCGATACCAAAGTGCTTACTCGTGAGGATATTATTGCCATTATAAAGTACTTAATTGAACTCATCAACTCCAAAACCGATGTAGATGATATTGACCACCTTAGTAACCGTCGCGTACGTACGGTTGGTGAGCAATTGTCCAATCAGTTTGGTGTCGGTCTTGCCCGTATGGCACGGACCATTCGTGAGCGCATGAATGTGCGTGATAACGAAGTGTTTACGCCCATTGATTTGATCAATTCCAAAACGCTCTCATCGGTTATTAATTCCTTCTTTGGTACCAACCAGTTGTCGCAATTTATGGATCAAACCAACCCGCTTGGCGAGATGACCCATAAACGCCGATTATCTGCACTGGGACCCGGAGGTTTGTCACGTGAACGTGCCGGTTTTGAGGTACGTGATGTGCACTATACCCACTATGGTCGTCTTTGTCCCATTGAAACACCTGAAGGCCCGAATATTGGTCTTATCTCTTCTTTATGTGTTTATGCGAAGATCAACGAACTAGGTTTTATTGAAACTCCTTATCGTCAGGTTGTTGATGGAAAATTGAACTTGAGCCACGAAGGTGTTACTTATCTTAGTGCCGAAGAGGAGGAGTCCAAAATCATTGCACAGGCCAATGCGCCAATCGATGGGGAAGGAAATTTTTTACGTGATAAAATTAAATCGCGACACAATGGTGACTTCCCTGTTGCCGAACCGGGAGAGGTGGATTTGATGGACGTGGCACCAAACCAAATTGCTTCCATCGCCGCTTCGCTCATTCCTTTTCTTGAGCACGATGATGCAAACCGTGCTTTGATGGGATCGAATATGATGCGTCAGGCTGTACCTTTGTTAACCTCTGAGGCACCTATTGTTGGAACTGGTCTCGAGAGCGATGTGGTACGCGATTCTCGTGTGCAGGTGGTTGCCGAAGGAGAGGGGATTGTAGAGTTTGTTGATTCGGAAGAAATTGTGGTTCGGTACGAACGAACCGAAGAGGAGAAATTTGTGAGTTTCGAAGATGATATTCGCCGTTATCACATTTCTAAGTTCGCTAAAACAAACCAAAATAGCAGCGTCAATCTTCGTCCTATTGTTAAAAAAGGACAAAAAGTTACCCAAGGGCAAATTATGACTGAGGGATACGGAACACAAAATGGAGAGTTGGCGCTTGGTAAAAACCTGAAAGTGGCTTTTATGCCTTGGAAGGGGTACAACTTTGAGGATGCGATTGTTATCTCCGAGCGTGTTGTTCGCGACGATGTCTTTACCTCTCTTCATATCGACGAGTATGTATTGGAAGTGCGTGACACGAAACGCGGTTTAGAGGAACTTACCGCCGATATCCCCAATGTTAGTGAGGAGGCCACAAAAGATCTTGATGAATTTGGAATTATTCGTATCGGTGCTCATGTGAAGCCCGGCGATATTCTTATCGGAAAGATTACGCCTAAAGGGGAATCTGACCCGTCACCCGAAGAAAAACTTCTTCGAGCGATCTTTGGCGATAAAGCTGGTGATGTAAAAGATGCCTCATTAAAGGCTTCACCGTCGCTGCGTGGTGTCGTGATTGATAAAAAGCTCTTCAGCAGAGCCATTAAAGATAAAAAGAGCAAATCAACCGATAAGGTTGCTCTTGAAAAGGTTGACAAGGAATTTAACCTGCAAATTGACCAGTTACGTGCCAAGCTTGTTGATAAGCTAATGGTATTAGTAAATGGAAAAACTTCGCAGGGAGTCAAGGATTTTTACAATGTTGACATCATTCCTAAAGGAACCAAGTTTACTCAAAAAGCGTTGAATGAACTTGACTTCCTGGCTGTTAATCCAAGTAAGTGGACGACAGATAAACAAAAGAATGACATCATTAAGCAGTTGCTTCATAACTTTACTGTGAAGTATAAAGAGCTGGATGCAATTGCCAAACGTAAAAAGTACAACATTTCTATAGGTGATGAGCTGCCTGCCGGGATTGTTCAAATGGCCAAAGTTTATATCGCCAAGAAACGGAAAATTCGTGTAGGGGATAAGATGGCCGGACGTCACGGTAACAAAGGTATTGTTGCCAAAATTGTACGTGAAGCCGATATGCCATTTCTGGAAGACGGAACCCCTGTGGACATTGTTTTGAACCCACTGGGTGTGCCTTCAAGGATGAACTTGGGACAGATTTATGAAACCGTATTAGGTTGGGCTGGTCAGAAACTGGGCTTAACTTTCGGAACGCCTATCTTCGATGGTGCTACTCTGGATGAAATTTCTGAGTATACCGATAAGGCAGGGGTACCCCGATACGGTAAATCATACCTACATGATGGAGGAACGGGTGAACGATTCGACCAGCCTGCAACAGTAGGGGTGATTTACATGCTGAAACTGGGGCACATGGTTGAAGATAAAATGCACGCGCGTTCTATCGGACCTTACTCGCTCATCACACAGCAACCCTTGGGTGGTAAAGCCCAGTTTGGAGGGCAGCGTTTTGGTGAGATGGAGGTATGGGCACTGGAGGCCTTTGGTGCATCCAATATCCTACAGGAGATCCTGACACTCAAATCAGATGATGTGAATGGTCGTGCCAAAGCTTACGAAGCTATCGTTAAAGGTGAATCGTTGCCGCAACCTGGCATTCCCGAGTCGCTTAATGTATTGCTTCATGAGTTGCGAGGCTTGTGCTTAAGCATTAATCTGACCAACTAATATGTGAAAGAATGCCGTAAATCGGCATTCTATATCCTTTTTATGTAGTACATTTTAATTCTCAACATATGTCATTCAGAAGAGAAAAAAAGGTAAAAAGCGATTTTACTAAGATCTCTATAGGTTTGGCCTCACCCGAGGAGATTTTAGAGCGCTCCAGTGGGGAAGTGCTTAAACCAGAAACCATCAATTATCGTACTTACAAGCCTGAGCGCGACGGATTATTTTGCGAACGTATTTTTGGTCCTGTAAAGGACTACGAGTGTCATTGCGGAAAATACAAGCGTATTCGTTATAAGGGCATTGTTTGCGACCGTTGTGGTGTAGAAGTTACCGAAAAGAAAGTTCGTCGTGAACGTATGGGGCATATCTCCCTGGTTGTGCCTGTTGCACATATCTGGTATTTTCGTTCACTACCCAATAAAATTGGCTACCTGTTAGGCTTGCCAACAAAAAAGCTCGATACCATTATTTATTACGAACGTTATGTCGTGATTAATCCTGGTATTAAGGCCCAAGATGGAGTTAAGTACCTCGACTTCTTAACGGAAGAAGAGTACCTGGATATTCTGGAAACGCTGCCTAAAGAGAATCAGTATTTAGATGATGACGATCCCAATAAGTTTATTGCGGATATGGGAGCTGAAGCCTTATACAGCTTGCTGCAACGCATCGATTTGGACGAAATGTCCTATACGTTGCGCCATAAGGCGAATACCGAAACTTCACAACAACGTAAAAACGAAGCACTGAAACGACTTCAGGTAGTGGAGGCTTTCCGTGCATCAAAAAATATTAATAATCCTGAATGGATGATTGTGAAGGTGGTGCCTGTTATTCCACCTGAATTGCGCCCATTGGTACCGCTGGATGGTGGCCGTTTTGCCACTTCTGATCTGAACGATCTTTATCGTCGTGTTATCATTCGTAATAATCGACTTAAACGACTGATTGAAATCAAAGCTCCTGAAGTGATCTTGCGGAATGAAAAACGTATGCTTCAGGAATCTGTTGATTCTCTTTTCGATAATTCGCGGAAATCTAATGCTGTTAAAACAGATTCCAATCGTGCCCTGAAATCTTTAAGCGATAGCTTGAAAGGTAAGCAGGGACGTTTTCGTCAGAACTTGTTAGGTAAACGTGTCGACTATTCTGCACGTTCGGTAATTGTTGTGGGCCCCGAGTTGCGCATGCACGAGTGCGGTATCCCAAAAGATATGGCGGCTGAGTTATACAAGCCATTTGTTATACGTAAGCTTATTGAGCGCGGTATCGTTAAGACGGTAAAATCTGCCAAGAAAATTGTTGACCGTCGCGATCCTGTGGTATGGGATATCCTTGAAAATGTGTTAAAGGGTCACCCTGTACTTCTCAACCGTGCTCCAACACTTCACCGTTTAGGTATTCAGGCTTTTCAACCTAAATTGATTGAAGGGAAAGCCATTCAGTTACACCCGTTGGTGTGTACCGCATTTAATGCCGACTTTGATGGCGACCAGATGGCTGTACACTTGCCTTTAGGGAATGCTGCTATTTTAGAAGCTCAAATGTTAATGCTTGCTTCGCACAACATACTTAACCCTGCAAATGGTGCACCGGTTACGGTTCCTTCGCAGGATATGGTATTAGGTTTGTACTACATTACCAAACCCCGTCCAGGCGTTAAGGGCGAAGGCATAAGGTTCTATTCACCCGACGAAGTTACCATTGCATACAACGAAGGAGCTGTGGATCTTCACGCTACCATAAAGGTGAAAGTGGATGATGTGGATAAAGAAGGTAACTTCATCAACCATATGATTGAAACCACTGTGGGGCGTGTGATTTTTAACCAACATGTACCTCGTGAAGCAGGGTATATTAATCAATTGCTAACCAAGAAATCGTTGCGTGATATTATCGGTATGGTATTGAAACATACCAGCGTTGATAAGACAGCCGATTTCCTTGATAATATTAAATCTCTGGGATACCAGATGGCCTTCCGCGGAGGATTGTCTTTTAACCTTGACGATGTAATTGTTCCGGCAGAAAAGATCCCCATGGTTGAGGATGGGTATGCCCAGGTGGAAGAGGTGTTGAATAACTATAATATGGGTTTCATCACCAATAACGAACGCTACAACCAGATAATTGATATCTGGACACACGTAAATGCCCGCCTTACGCAAACACTCATGAAACAGCTTTCAAGCGATAACCAGGGATTTAACTCGGTTTACATGATGCTTGATTCAGGTGCAAGGGGTTCAAAGGAGCAGATTCGTCAGCTTTCTGGAATGAGGGGACTGATGGCTAAACCCCAAAAGTCAGGTGCTACAGGTGCCGAAATTATTGAAAACCCAATTCTTTCGAACTTTAAAGAGGGACTGTCAGTTCTTGAGTATTTTATTTCTACACACGGTGCTCGTAAAGGTCTTGCAGATACAGCGCTGAAAACTGCTGATGCTGGATATCTAACACGTCGTTTGGTTGATGTTTCTCAAGATGTGATCATTAACGAGCCGGATTGTGGTACATTACGTGGCCTGGTTGCTACCGCTATCAAAAAGAATGAAGAAGTGGTAGAGACCTTGTATGAACGGATATTAGGTCGTTCTACGGTACATGATGTCTATCATCCGCTTACCGGCGAGTTAATCATCGAATCCGGCGAGGAGATTGATGAAAATGTTGCCCAGATAATTGAAGAATCACCTATTGAACAGGTGGAAATTCGTTCGGTACTTACTTGTGAAACCAAGAACGGTGTGTGTGCAAAGTGTTACGGACGTAACCTTGCCACCGGAAAAATGGTGCAACGAGGCGAGGCTGTTGGTGTAATTGCTGCTCAGTCGATTGGGGAGCCTGGTACACAGCTTACGCTACGTACTTTCCACGTTGGTGGTACCGCCTCCAATATTGCTGCCGAGTCAAGTATTATTACTAAATACGACGGTATTGCCGAAATCGATGAATTGCGGACCGTTGAACGTACCAACGAAGAAGGGGAGAAAAACGACGTTGTAGTAGGTCGTTTGGCTGAATTGAAAGTGGTTGATAAGAATACCAATATTGTTCTTACTACGCACAATATACCCTACGGTTCTAATCTGTATATTAAGAATGGCCAGGAAGTGAAGAAAGGTCAAACTATTTGCGATTGGGATCCCTATAATGCAGTAATTGTCTCCGAAGTAAAAGGTAAGGCTGTATTTAAAAATCTTATTGATGGTGTTACTTACAAAGAGGAGTCAGATGAGCAAACTGGTTTCCGCGAGAAAGTAATTATCGAGACACGTGATAAGAAGAAGAATCCTGAGTTACAAATTGTGAATGCCGAGGGGGAAGTGATGAAAACCTATAACTTACCTGTAGGCGCTCACGTGAATTTGGAAGAGGGCGTACAGATTAAGACTGGCGACATTCTTGCTAAAATACCTCGCGCTGTAGGTAAATCGGGTGATATCACGGGTGGTTTGCCACGTGTTACTGAGCTCTTCGAAGCACGTAACCCATCAAATCCGGCTGTTGTGTCTGAAATTGATGGAGAGGTGAGTTTCGGAAAGATCAAACGTGGTAATCGTGAAGTTATCGTAAAATCAAAAGGCGGCGACCTGAAAAAGTATCTCGTACCCTTGTCGAAACAAATTTTGGTACAAGAAAACGATTATGTGCGTGCTGGCATTCCATTGTCCGATGGCGCGATTACCCCTGCTGACATTCTTTCAATTAAGGGACCTACACAGGTACAAGAGTACATTGTAAATGAGGTTCAGGAGGTATATCGTCTGCAAGGTGTGAAGATCAACGATAAGCACTTTGAGGTTATTGTTCGACAGATGATGCGTAAAGTTATCATTGTTGATCCAGGAGATACAAAATTCCTTGAAAAGCAGATTGCCGATAAGATTGAGTTCATGAACGAAAACGACTGGATTTTTGATAAGAAAGTTGTTACTGAAGAGGGCGATTCGAATGAGATCAAACCAGGGATGATTGTTACGGCTCGTCAATTGCGAGATGTTAACTCTGTACTGCGCCGTAAGGATTTGAAATTGGTGGAAGCACGGGATGCAGTTCCGGCAACATCGAGTCAGATATTGCAAGGGATTACACGTGCAGCCCTGCAAACCAAGAGCTTTATGTCAGCTGCTTCTTTCCAGGAAACAACCAAAGTCCTTAACGAGGCTGCTATTCATGGCAAAAAAGACAACCTTCAGGGACTCAAAGAGAATGTAATTGTAGGACACAAGATTCCAGCAGGTACCGGCCTTCGTGAATACGAGAACCTCATTGTGGGTTCTGCCGATGAGTACGACCGTATGGTTAAAGATAAATAAGAAGGATATGGCAGATAACGAAAATACAAAGAAGAAGGGACAATTGAATGTGAATTTGAATGAGGAAGTTGCAGAAGGGGTTTACGCCAACTTAGCTGCAATTACGCATTCAAGTGCCGAGTTTGTTCTCGATTTCATTCGTGTGATGCCCGGTATGCCCAAAGCGGAAGTGAAGTCCCGTATCATTCTTACCCCTGAGCATGCAAAGCGATTTATGCATGCCCTTCAGGATAATATCGATAAGTATGAGCAAATACATGGGCCTATAAAATCCAAAGGCGATGGAGGTAGTAATATGCCGCCTATGTCCTTTGGAGGACCTACCGCACAAGCTTAATAGAAAACAAAAGAGCGTCCGACAAGACGCTCTTTTGTTTTTATTGCATTTGTTTTAATCCTGTGAAACTTTTCGGGTTCGTACCAGAAACAGGACCAATATAAATATGCCTGTGCCCAGTCCCAACGGATAGCCATATTGAGTAGGTAAAGCCAATCCTCCATTAATATGGGGGGCCACCAGCATGTATGTGATACAAACAACTGTTAAGAATAACGCAGGGATTGATAAATACCAGTGGGGTTTCCCCTTTTTTACCAGATACATGGCAGCTGTCCAGAGTACGATAACGGCTAAAATTTGGTTGGATAAACCCAGGTATTTCCAGATGGTGGCAAAGGTCATTTGCGATAGGGCAAAGCCTACAATGAAGAGCGGAATACTTACAATCAGCCTGTTTTTGAGTGCGCCTTGACTAAATTTGAATACATCGGCAATGGTGAGGCGAGCACTTCTGAAAGCTGTGTCGCCAGTTGTTATGGGGCAAGCAATTACCCCAATGATGGCAAATCCAGCCCCTATTTTCCCTAGCCAGCTGGTACTGATTTCTGTAACTACCCAAGCCGGATTGTGCCCCTCAATAGCCATTGCTTCGGCAAGCTTTTCCGGGCCTCCAAAGAAATTCATAGCCGCGGTGGCCCATATCATGGCAACAATGCCTTCAGCTACCATTGCGCCATAGAAGGCTTGTCGTCCATGTTTTTCTTTTTTTAAGCAGCGTGCCATTAAGGGTGCCTGTGTGGAGTGAAAGCCTGAAATGGCACCGCATGAGATCACAATAAACATCATGGGAAAGAGCAAATTTTTATCCGGATTGATATGGAAATTTTGAAAAGAGTGCCAACCCAATTCTGAAAGGACTAAACTGCCATTAACTCCTTTCCAAACCATTGCACCTCCAATCCCAATGGCCATTATCAACAAAGCTCCACCAAAAAATGGGTAGATGCGTCCAATTATTTTGTTTATAGGCAACAAGGTAGCAATTAAATAATAGGCAAAAATGGCGTATAGCCACATGGATTTTCCTACCCCTGTAAATGTATAAAGTAAACCTGCGGGTCCGGTAACAAAAGCAATTCCCACAAAAATAAGAAGCAAAATGGTAAATATTCTAAGGAATTGTTGAAATCCCGGTCCCAGGTATTTCCCGACAATTTCAGGCAGGCTGGCTCCGCCGTTACGAATGGAAAGCATTCCGGAAAAATAGTCGTGTACGGCTCCCATAAAAATACAGCCTATTACAATCCATATGTAGGCCATGGGACCATATAAAGCACCCAAAACCGCCCCAAAAATGGGACCTAGCCCTGCAATGTTCAGAAATTCAATGATAAATATTTTCCACAAAGGCATGGGAATATAATCAACACCATCGGGCGTCTTTATAGCTGGGGTAGGCGCTTGGGGAGCTATCCCGAAAAAGCGTTCAATAAAGCGTCCATACACCAAGTAGCCCGCTATTAACAGCGTAATGCTAATCAGGAAGGTTATCATAAGGCTGGCACGTTAAAAATTATATTCAAAGATAAAGTGAATTCCCTCTGACACAAATGCCAAACATCATGCTTTGTGGTTTTTGTTTTCTAGGCATCTTATTTTTATATTTGTCAACTTCGAAACCAATCATTAAGAAAAATCAGACACATGAAGGGATTAAAAATTGTTGTACTGGCGAAGCAAGTTCCTGATACACGAAATGTAGGGAAAGATGCAATGAAAGCAGACGGAACAGTGAATCGCGCTGCGTTGCCAGCCATCTTCAACCCCGAAGATTTGAATGCGTTGGAACAGGCATTACGCCTGAAAGACCGATATGAAGGCACAACTGTTACGGTGCTTACCATGGGCCCCGGCAGAGCTGCCGAAGTGATCCGAGAAGCCCTCTACCGAGGAGCCGACAATGGGTATCTTTTAACCGACCGCAAATTTGCCGGATCCGATACATTAGCTACCTCCTATGCATTGGCCTTGGCTGTTAAGCAAATGGATTTTGATGTCGTGTTTGCCGGTCGACAGGCTATTGATGGCGATACTGCACAAGTAGGACCACAGATTGCCGATAAATTGAATTTACCTCAGATAACCTATGCCGAGGATGTGCTGGCAGCAGAAGATGGAAGCATACAAATTAAACGCCGTTTGGAAAGTGGTGTAGAGGTTGTGGAAAGTTCATTACCCACATTAATTACTGTGCATAGCTCCGCTCCTGAATGTAGGACACGCAACGCTAAGTTTGTTATGAAGTATAAGCATGCACGTACAATGGGGGAATTGCAGGATGCTTCAGAGGATTACCTGCAACTGCAAAAGGATCGTCCTTATCTGACTATCAATGAATGGAGTGTTGATGATATCCAGGCCGATGAGGTGCATTTGGGGTTGTCTGGCTCACCCACAAAAGTGAAGAAGATTGAGAATGTTGTTTTCAAAGCTAAAGAAGCCAAAATTTTGGAGGGCCAAGAGCACGAAATCGATAGTTTAATTCAGGAACTAATGGCTAACCACACCATTGGTTAGTAACGTAAAATTCAAAACGCACAACAATGAATAACGTTTTTGTATATTGTGAGATAGAGGATGGCCACGTGGCAGATGTGAGCCTGGAATTACTGACCAAAGGACGATCATTAGCTAATCAGATAGATGCTAAACTTGAAGCGATAGCTATTGGCCATGATCTTAAAGGGATTGAGAAGCAGATCTTACCTTATGGAGTAGATGTACTGCATATAGCCGATAATAAGGCGCTGGCCCCGTTTCGTACTTTGCCCCATGTGGCCATTGTAAAAGAGGTTTTTAAGAAGGAACAACCAGAAATTGCTCTGTTTGGTGCCACCTCTGTGGGGCGAGACCTGGCTCCCCGCATAGCCTCAGCACTTGAGTGTGGTCTTACTGCCGATTGTACCAGCCTGGAAATTGGCGATCACTTTGATAAGAAGGCAAACAAAGAATATAAAAATATCCTTTACCAAATACGTCCGGCCTTTGGGGGTAATATTATTGCTACCATTATCAACCCTGAAACACGACCTCAACTAGCTACTGTTCGCGAGGGGGTAATGAAAAAAGAGGAGGTATCTGCCTCTTATCCGGGAGAAGTCAAAACAGTGGATGCCAAAAAGATTCTGACCCCGGAAATGGAGGCTGTAAAGATAATTGAGCGCCATATTGAAAAAAGTAAGGTAAACATTAAAAATGCCGGTATTATTATTGCCGGAGGATATGGCGTTGGCTCAAAAGAGAATTTTGACTTATTATATGAATTAGCCGATGTGCTTGGAGGTGACGTGGGGGCTTCACGCGCTGCTGTTGATGCCGGATATGCTCCCCATGAGCGTCAGATTGGACAAACGGGTGTAACTGTACGTCCAAAACTTTACATCGCCTGTGGTATTTCCGGTCAGGTGCAACATACTGCAGGTATGGAGGAGTCGGCAATGGTGATTGCTATCAACACTGATAAAGAGGCTCCCATTAACAAAATTGCCGATTATGCAATTATGGGTGATGTGAGTGAGGTCATTCCTCGCATTATTGCCTCATACAAGAAAAATTCAAAATAAGCTTTCAACTTAAAAACGGAAGACAATGGCTAATTTTTATCAAGATAACGAAGACTTAAAATTCCACCTTTCACACCCTTTGATGAAAAAGATTGTGGCACTGAAAGAGCGGGATTATGCCGATAAAGATACGTACGACTACGCCTTTTTTGATTATGAAGATGCTCAGGATAGCTACGATAAGGTATTGGAGATTGTGGGAGATATTTGTGGAAATATTATCGATCCCAATGCCGAGTCGGTTGATGCCGAAGGGCCTGAATTGTTAGACGGCGGCGTTAAGTATGCCCGTGGCACACAAGAAAACCATGATGCGCTTACCAAAGCAGGGCTGGTGGGCATGTCGTTACCTCGCAAATACGACGGGTTGAACTTCCCCATTGTGCCTTACGTGATGGCTGCCGAACTGGTGTCGCGTGCCGATGGGGGATTTGCTAATATATGGGGGCTACAGGATTGTGCCGAAACCATTAATGAATTTGCCTCCGAAGAGTTGAAAGAGGAATTTTTGCCACGATTTAATAAAGGAGCCACGGCCGCAATGGATCTTACCGAACCCGATGCAGGCTCGGATCTTCAGGCTGTACAGCTAAAAGCTACCTTCGACGAGGCATCACAAACCTGGTACCTGAATGGCGTGAAACGTTTTATTACCAATGGATATGCCGATGTATCCCTGGTGTTGGCCCGCTCTGAGGAAGGTACTCACGATGGACGTGGATTATCGCTATTTGTTCATGATAAAGCCGAGGGCGGTCTTACTGTGCGTCGTATCGAGAATAAGCTTGGAATTAAAGGATCACCCACATGTGAATTGGTTTTTAAAAATGCTCCCGCAAAATTAGTTGGTACCCGTAAAATGGGCCTTATTAAGTATGTAATGGGCCTTATGAATTCTGCCCGTTTAGGTGTTGGGGCACAATCGGTTGGCATTGCTGAGGCAGCTTATCGCGAAGCGCTGAAGTATGCACGTGAACGTGTGCAGTTTAATAAGCCTATTATTGAGTTCCCTGCTGTTTACGAGATGCTTACAAAAATGCGCATAGATGTTCAGGCAACACGTTCCTTGTTGTATGAAACCTCCCGCTTTGTTGATGTTTATAAAAACTATCAGCAGATCTCCGAAGAACGCAAGCTTGAAAAGGAAGAACGCCAGGAGATGAAAACCTACCTGCGCTTGGCTGATATTTTTACGCCATTGTTGAAATTTTACTCCAGCGAATATTGTAACCGTATCGCCTACGATGCCCTGCAAATTCACGGCGGTGCTGGTTATATGAAGGATTTCCCTGTAGAGCGTATTTATCGAGATGCACGTATTACCACTATTTACGAGGGAACTTCCCAGCTGCAAGTTGTGGCTGCCATTCGAGGCGTTACCACCAAAGCGTATCTGAAGAAAATCCGCGAATATCAGGAACTCGATTACCTACCTGAGGTGGATTATGTAGTACGCCGGTTAACGGAAATGACCGACGAGTATGAGAAAGTGCTAGATATGATTCTGGAGGTGAATGAAACGGAGTATACTGATTTTCATGCCCGCAGGCTGGTGGAGATGACCGGAAATATTGTAATGAGCTACCTGCTTCTTCAGGATGGAATGCGCAACGAAAAGTTTATTGAATCGGCCGAACTATTCAGTCGCAAAGCAGAAGCCGAAAACCGCGAAAATGCTACCTTCATTCAGCAATTTCAGCTAAAGGATTTAGGCGTATATAAATATTAAACTATATTTACTCTAAATAACCCCCTGCACCCAACAATGGTGTGGGGGTTTTTGTTTTATTTAATCGTATCTTTAGAACCCACACTTAGTATTATGATTAATAAGCTAGTACTTATAGGTGCCGGAAATGTTGCCACCCATATAGGGCAGGCCTTGTTTGAACAGGGTGTTGAAATTGTGCAGGTGTACAGCCGTAGCCTCGTTTCGGCAAAGCCTCTTAGTGAACTGCTAAAAGCCGAGGCGATTACCGATATTTCAAAGGTACAGGAGGCGGATGCCTATTTGTTTGCTGTAAAGGATGATGCAATTGCTGATCTGGTTGGAGCCTTTCCCTTTTCGGATCGAATAATGCTTCATACTGCCGGGAGTGTTGATATGGAGGTGTTTTCACAAAAAACCTCAGATTATGGCGTTGTTTATCCCCTACAAACGTTTTCGAAACAACGTGCCGTTGATATGACGAAGGTGCCTTTTTGTTTGGAAACCTCAAATAGCTATCTTGCCAAAGTCCTTGAAGTATGGATACGGAAAATTAGTTCCTCGGTACAGTTTTTAAGCAAGGAGCAAAGAGCCAGTGTCCATTTAGCCGCTGTTTTTGCCTGTAATTTTTCAAATTATATGTATACCGTGGCTGAGGATTTTTTGCAGAACCAACAACTGGATTTTTCGTTGCTTCGACCACTTGTTCTGGAAACAGCCCGAAAAGTTACGCATCATCTTCCTTCACAGGTCCAAACAGGGCCTGCCATACGTAGTGATGAAAAAATCCTGCAAAAGCATCTTCATGAGTTGAGCGATACGCCTGAGTGGCAAAATTTGTATAGATTTGTGAGCGATAGTATTGAAAAACGACACAAAAAAAGCTGAAATGACAAAGAATTTTAAAGAAGGATTACAACATATTAAAGCCTTTGTATTTGATGTGGATGGGGTTTTTACTGATGGGACAATATATCTGTTTCCCGAAGGGGAATTTTTGAGAGCCGTAAACATAAAAGATGGGTATGCATTGCAGCAAGCAGTGAAACAAGGATTTTATATCGCGGTAATATCGGGAGGAAAATCGGAGGCTGTGCGCGAGCGTTTTAAACGATTGGGTGTTACAGATATCTATTTAGGGGTATCTGATAAGGTGGAAGCCTTCAAGGATTTTTATTATAAATATGATATTTTACCACAAGAGGTTTTGTATATGGGGGACGATATCCCAGATTTAGAAGTGATGAAACAGGTAGGAGTGCCCACTTGTCCTGCTGATGCAGTAGAGGAGATTAAGCAGGTGGCTAGCTACATATCGGCTGCGCCCGGAGGTAAAGGGTGTGTACGTGATGTGTTAGAACAGGTGTTGAAACTGCAGGGGAAATGGCTTAACGCGTAGGCTTTTTGAGATAAATGCTCCGAGAAAGGGAGAAAAGGTATAGGGTGATTTCCTTGTAATAAGTTGTATATTGTTTTAATAAATCGATTTTTAATGAGTTATCTGCGACTTCTTCGATTGCCTAACTTGCTAATTGTTGCGCTGACACAATATTTTATGCGTTACCTGATTGTGGAGCCATTGCTGATTCAGCGTGGCTTTGAGCTTCAGATGCCGCCTCTTCCCTTTTTTTTGTTGGTGCTGGCTACGGTTAGTCTCACGGCCGCTGGTTATGTAATTAATGATTACTTCGATACACGCTCTGATTATATCAACCGACCCGGTCGTGTTGTTGTTGGAACTAGCGTGTCAAGGCGCAAAGCTATTTTACTGCATACCCTGTTAAATGCTTTAGGTGTAGTGTTGGGAGTGTATTTAGCAATTTACGTAAAGATCCCTTATTTAGCTTTGTTTTTTATTGCGGTAAGTGGTATTCTGTGGCTCTATTCAACCACTTATAAGCGGAGATTTTTAATAGGAAACCTTATTGTAGCCTTGTTAACGGGACTTGTCCCTGTATTGGTGCCGTTGTTTGAAGTGCCTTTGCTTCATGAGGCTTATGCGCCTGTTATTGCTACAGGTCAAACTTCTTTTAATTTTCTTTTTTACTGGGTGGGCGCTTTTGGATTTTTTGCTTTTATTACCTCTGTTATTCGTGAAATTATTAAAGATGTCCAAGATTATCAGGGAGATAAGGAGATAGGGTGCAAAACCCTGCCAGTAAAGTGGGGACTTAGTGGCAGTAAGCGAGTTATTTTTTCACTCATCATAATCACAGCTGCAGCCCTAGGTGTTATATATGTAAAGTTACTCCCTCATATTTTTGTATTTGCTTATTTTCTTATTGCCTTATGGATTCCCTTTGTTATATTGATTGTTTTAGTTTTAAAAAGTAATGAAAGTAAGGATTTTGCCAAAGCAAGTGGATGGACAAAGTTTATTATGCTGACAGGTATCCTATTTGCTTTTGTGGTTTTTTTTATGATAAAAAATAATGTACTATGATGTTGCACGAAAAACTCGCTTCCTATCAACTGATTTTGGCTTCGCAGTCTCCCCGCAGGCAATATTTACTCAAAGAACTGGGTTTGGAGTTTGAGGCAAAATTAAAACAGATGGTGGAAGAGACCTTCCCCGAACATTTGCAAAAAGAGGAGATTCCGCTATTCCTGGCCGAGAAGAAAGCGTTGGTTTTTTTGCCCGATCTTTCCGATAATACGATTGTCATAACTGCCGACACCATTGTATGGCATCAGAATAAGCTGGTACAGAAACCGGAAAACAAAAGTGAGGCAATCCAAATGCTTAAAGAACTTTCCGGCAGTACACATCATGTGTTTACCGGTGTGTGTTTGCTTTCCCGAGAGAAACAGCGTCTGTTTTATGCAGGCACCGAAGTGCTGTTTAAACACCTTACTGATGAGGAAATTGAATATTATGTTTCACATTACAAGCCTTTCGACAAAGCTGGCGCCTATGGCGTACAGGAATGGATAGGATATATCGGTGTAGAGCATATAAACGGTTCCTTTTATAATGTTATGGGACTTCCGGTGCAGCATCTCTATAAAGAGCTACAGGATTTTATTACCTAAACGCACTATAACTATATTTATACTTTACTATAATTGTTAAACATCTATCCCATGAGAAAATTAAGCCTATTTATTGTTTTTTCGTTGTTTGCATACCTACCCGGCGTTTTTGCCGATGAGGGTATGTGGTTGCCTTTGCTTCTGGAGAAGCTTAATATTAAAGATATGCAGGAGAAAGGCCTGAAACTTTCAGCCGAGGATATCTATAGTATAAATCAGGCGAGTCTGAAAGACGCTATTGTCATTTTTGGCGGTGGTTGTACCGGTGAACTCATTTCCGAAGAGGGGTTGTTAATTACGAACCATCACTGCGGGTATGGAGCCATACAGTCGCACAGTAGTGTGGAGAATGATTATCTTACCGATGGTTTCTGGGCCATGTCGCGTGAAGATGAATTACCTAATCCAGGATTATCAGTGCAGTTTTTAAAGCGTATGGAAGATGTTTCCGAGGCTGTTCTGAAAGGCGTGAAGGATCGGTATAAAGAGGAGAAACGCCAGGCGCTGATTGATAAAAATATCGATAAGATTAAAGAAGAAGCTGTAAAAGGAACCCATTATAAGGCGGTGATAAAGCCCTTTTACTACGGGAACGAGTATTATATGTTTATCTACGAGGAGTATACAGATGTTCGTCTGGTGGGAGCTCCTCCTTCATCCATTGGCAAGTTTGGCGGCGATACTGACAATTGGATGTGGCCACGGCATACCGGTGATTTCTCCTTGTTTCGTATTTATGCCAACAAGGATAATCAACCAGCCGATTTCTCGCCCGACAATACCCCATATAAGCCCATCAAACATATGCCTGTTTCATTAGAAGGAATTGAGCAAGGCGATTTTACTATGGTTATGGGGTACCCAGGAAGCACGGAGCAATTTATTACCTCGCACGCTGTAGACTTGGTTTTAAATCAGCGGAATCCGCATCGTATCGATTTACGAACAAAGCGTCTGGAAATTATGAGTCGCTATATGGAGCAAAGTCCCGGGGTGCGCATTAAGTATGCCAGTAAGTACGCAGGTGTGAGCAATGCCTGGAAAAAATGGCAGGGCGAAAACCGTGGGTTGAAGCGTTTGAATGCAATACAGAAAAAGGAACAAACACAGCGGGCTTTTGCACAATGGGCTGCAGCCGATAAAAAGCGTGAAAAAGAGTATGGCTACCTGCTGCAAACCTTCGAGTCCAT
>JAWOEH010000043.1:0-2826 GCA_046482855.1 Bacteroidales bacterium
ATCAACATTGTAGAGGTAATAAGCACCAGTAATGAATTTACCCTGATACTGGAAGAACCATTTGTCGATAAAGCATTCAGTGCACTAAAGAAACTTAATAAACAGCTACACATCCCACTTTAAGGCTTGAGTATGCATAAAAAAGGTCGTATCTTGCTTAAGCTATAAACGAACCTACCCAAACATGGAAAATAAAACATGCCCGAAGTACGATAGATGCCCAATTTTTAGTGGTGAAGCATTCAGGCGTCAGAGCTCAAAAAACGTTTACCAATCACTCTATTGTAAAGCAGGATTCAAAAAATATACCACTTGCAAACGATATATCATAAGCGAAAGAATTGGGAAACCAGTGCCCGCTACTATTATGCCCAATGCACAAAAATCTGTTGAGGATATCATTGCAGCGATAAAATAACGGGACACTTAAGCGCACATATGCGTACTTTTTTGTAACTTACTTAAAAATACCCGTCAACTATGAACGCCCCTGCTTCCACTATTCATATCCGAACCGACAGACCCGCCTTTCAGATGCAAGTGCTGGCCGCCTGCCTAATTGCGATAGGAGTTGCCGCAATCGTCACTTCATCAGGAACGGTTCCTCCCAAAATTATAGGAAGTATACTTGTTTTGGCAGGAGTTTTTGGTCTTGCTGTGCATACCGACCTGTACCTAAAAGTGGGAACCTCTCAACTTATAACATACTGGCAAGCATTCATTTTTCGTCATCAAACGCAAAAAATACTTCCTCCTATTAAGCATGTTGCAGTTGTTCGGATACACACCCATCGAACCCTTAACTTAAGAAGTATCTCAACCTTTCAGGAGGGGGTACAATACAATATTAATCTAATTTTTGAGGAGTCTGGAAAACGCTTTAAAACGCTTCTGACCACTGAGCGTGAAGAAGCACTAGCCATGGGTATGGAGATTGCAGCTGCCCTTGATAAACCGCTGCTGGATCATACCTCCAGGGAAAAACATTGGCTCAGCCAACCAAAATCAGGCGGGTAGCAACAAATATAATTTCTGAATGTAGACGACTCGTCAAATTATACACCAAATGGCCAATTAAATAAGGGCTCTTTTACAGGGTTTACTTTCCTCATTTTATTTCTTAAATTTACCTATAACAGCGAAAAAAATCCAGACCCAAATGAGAGAGACCGAAACCTATCGGGCACTGCTTGCACAGTTGAAAAATCATCTGGCCTTTTTGCCTGACAAACCCGAAGAGACTTTAGAAAGTACGCTGGATGCATTGTGGCACTTATCGGCAGGCAAAGCGTATACAGCCGAAATGGCCATACAGCATCCCTTACCTGCTCTTTCCGAAGCTCAATACAAGCAGCTTACACGCTATGTGCAAGAACGTATCGAAGGCAAACCACTGAGCCATATTACTGGTAAACAAAACTTTATGGGTATAGAAATGCATGTTACAAAAGATGCGCTTATTCCCCGTAAAGAAACGGAAATATTAGGGAAGCTGGTATCTTCGCTCATTTCAGAAAGTGCGCATAAAACAGAGCATCCTCTTGTGGTTGATGTGTGCACAGGCATGGGAAACCTGCCACTGGCGTATGCCTATTCCTTTCCCAACGCCCGAATTTTGGCAGCCGATCTTTCCGAAAAAGCAATAGAACTAGCGAAAGAAAATGCTACAACGCTGAACCTGTCAAATGCCATTACCTGGTTTGTTGGCGATTTACTTCATCCTTTGGATGATGAAAAATACGCAGAGCAGGTTGATATCATTAGTTGTAATCCACCCTATATCTCTTCCGGTAAATTAGAGAAAATGCCCGCTGAAATTATAGGGCATGAACCTGAAATGGCATTTAACGGTGGCCCCTTTGGGATTAAGATTCTTTCCCGATTACTAAAAGAGGGACTTCCCTATTTAAAAGGCGGAGGATGGCTTTGTTTTGAAGTGGGACTGGGACAGGGCCCCGGGATGCAACAGTTGCTGGAACGCAACCCAAGCTATCAGCAAGTTCGCACAGCCACCGATGCGGAAGGAAACATCAGGGCATTGGCAGCACAAAAACATTTATAAGGCGTCGTTGTTTTACTCTAAACCCCAAAAGGCATGAAACAATTAACTATAAGCCTGCTCATCAGCCTTGGTATCTTTCTACTGGCATGCGATGAGGACCAAGTTCAGGAGACTCCCGATAATGAGGAGGAGACAATAGAGCTAACCACAGCACTGGAAAAAGTGCAAGAAATTCGGCTTTTTTTTGGGCACCAATCGGTAGGGAAAAATATACTTTCCGGCGTAGAAACTCTTGCAGCCGAAAATCAGATTGACCTCACCATTATTGAAACCTCTTCGGCCAATGGGCTTCCCGAGTCATGTTTGGCACATGCCTATGTTGGAAAAAATTTTCAACCGCTTACCAAACTCGATGCCTTTGCCACAAAGATGAATAATGGACTGGGCGATGCAGTGGATATTGCTTTTATGAAATTTTGCTACGTCGATATTGATGCTGAAACAGACGTGGAAGCGCTTTTCGCAGCTTATCAAAACACCATGAATACATTGCAAACAAATTTTCCAAATGTAACTTTTGTCCATTTCACCGCCCCGCTAAAGAGCCAAAACTCTGGTGCCAAAGCCTTTTTAAAAAAAAGATTAGGCAAGACCATTGCTGAGAGCGACAATAATATTAAGCGTGAACAGTACAATGCTTTAATACGAGAAGCCTACCAAGGTAATGAACCTTTTTTCGACCTGGCAAAAGTAGAATCGACCTACCCCGATGGTAGTCGAAGCTCACATACCGAAGGCGGATATACCTATTACAGCATGGTAGG
>JAWOEH010000141.1:0-8121 GCA_046482855.1 Bacteroidales bacterium
TTTAGTTGTTGTAATCCTTGTGTCAATAGTGCACGTGGACAGGCGATATTGAAACGCATGAATAACTTGCCATTGGAGCCAAACATACTTCCTCTGTTTAAGCCCAGTTGTGCTTCATGAATGATAAATTGGTTTAGCTCTTCATCGGTAAATTGGAGCGCGGAAAAATCAACCCATACCAAATAGGTGCCCTCAGGCCGCATCATGGTCAACTCGGGTAGCTCATTTTGCAGGAAATTCTCCATGAAATGCAGATTCGCTGTTAGGTATTCCAAAAGCTCTCCGAGCCATTGCGCTCCATGTTGGTAGGCTGCCTCCGAAGCTACATTCCCCATAACATTGCCCATGCCAATGTGCAAGCGATTCACAACAGCATCAAATGCCTCTTTTAATTCGGGATTTGAAATAATAACTGACGAGGTACTTAGCCCTGCCATATTGAATGTTTTACTGGGCGCAGTGAAAGTAAGGGTATGGTTAGCAACGCTGTCAGAAAGTGAGGCAACAGGGGTGAAGACGTTCGGCTGGAAAACCAAATCACCATGTATCTCATCAGCAAAGATCAGGACGTTGTGTTTTATGCACAGATTTGCAAGCTTTTCAAGCTCTTGCTTTGTCCATACACGCCCGCCCGGATTATGGGGGTTGGATAAAAGAAGCACACGGGCTTTCGGTAATAACTCCTCCAACTGCTCATAGTCGATATGATATTGACCGTTGGTTTTCAGTAAAGGATTCTCCAGAAGTTCACACTTGTTATTTTTGATCGCTTCAAAAAATGGAAAGTATACGGGTGACTGGAGAATAACACCCTCGCCCGCATTTGTGAAGGCTTCAATGGCCATATTAAGCGCAGGAACAATGCCAGGACTGAAGGCAATCCACTCCCTCTTTACTTCCCAGTTATGTCGTCGCAAAAGCCAGTTTTGCAAGGCATTAAAGTAGGATTCGCCACGAAAACTATAACCCAGGATGGGATGATTTAGTCGTTTTTTTAAGGCTTCAATAATGAAGGGAGGGGTGGCGAAATCCATGTCAGCCACCCACATAGGCAGAACCGATTCAAACCCGAATACGTTCTGACGCAAATCATATTTCACACTATTTGTCCCTTCGCGGGGTATGTATTCATCAAAATTATAGCCCATAAGTTATTTTATTGGTGGCCAGCCAACTGATTGGCAGTAAACCACATGCTGATTAGGTTTTAGCTGAAGGGTTTTATGAATAAGATCCCGGTCAATGGCTCCGCGGAATACCGTATTTAATCCATAAGAGGTGCAAAACAGGTATACATTCTGTCCGATGAAACCTGTATGGGCTGCGCTGTACATCTTTTTTTGCTCAGAGGTGGCATTGCCCATACGATCAAAATCCGAAACATACACAATATTTACAGGAACTTCTTGAACAAAGTCCTGACTGCCTGTTTCTTTACGTACATCCTCATCCAATACTTTGATTAAAGCATGCTCTTGGGGTTCATAATAATATACGCCTGTTTCAAGGGCCAAATACAGGGTTATATCCTGCCAGTTCATTGCCGTTGGTGCAGTGCGTTTCCCCGATTCGGGTCGATTGATACCAAATGCAGCCCACAATAAGTTGGAAAGATCTTGTTTTGAAAGCTCTTTCTTGCTATAAGCTCTGGAGGAACTGCGTTCAGAAAGTAGCTGATTTAGCGGTTTTGTTGATGTGTACTCCGGTGCTGGCAATTTCTGTGTTGAGGTTTGAGCCATAGAAGTTACAGAGCTCAAAAAAAGGGCAATGAAAATTAATGCATATTTTCTCATAAGGGTAGGGTTTTGGTGTTACTAATTACTACCTTACTATTTGGTAAGGTTTTTCATAAATTTCTTGTTATCAATGATATATCGAATGTGCGTTCCTTCACCAATCTTTCCCTCTTGGTCAAAGGCTTCCACTTCAAAGGAAAGTTTTTTCCCTTCAACATTGGTAAGCGTAGCGGTACATTTCACCTCCATGCCAATGGGTGTGGGTTTCAGATGTTTTATATTCACAGCAAAACCCACGGTGTTGTACCCTTTAGGCAGGTGAGGTAACACTGTTTTCAGGGCAGCATTTTCCATTAAGGCAATCATGGCTGGAGTAGCAAAAACTTCAACTAACCCGGAACCATGTTCGGCCGCTGTATCTTTCTTCATAACTTTTTGAATAGCCGTATACTGAAGGCCTTCTTTGAGTGTATGTTCCATTATCAATAAATTTACATGTTTGCCCTACGAAAGTAGTAAACAATGTTTAATTAGCGGCATAAAATAAAGTTTGAGCTGTTACTTTTTTCCGTCTCAATAAAATGCGTAATTTTGCGGCCTACATTTTGCAAGAGTAAGAGATAAAACATGGGGTTAAAACAAGAGATAGAACGACGTCGGACCTTTGGCATTGTGAGCCACCCGGATGCCGGAAAAACAACACTTACCGAAAAATTATTGCTGTTTGGTGGGGCTATTCATGTAGCTGGTGCTGTGAAAAACAATAAAATTAAAAAAACAGCTACTTCCGACTTCATGGAGATTGAGCGTCAGCGAGGAATCTCTGTGGCCACTTCGGTAATGGGATTCGAGTATAACGGGACAAAAATCAACATTCTTGATACCCCTGGTCACCAGGATTTTGCCGAAGATACCTTCCGCACCCTTACCGCTGTTGACAGTGTTATTATTGTTATTGATGCGGCAAAAGGCGTGGAGACGCAAACGCGCAAGTTGATGAATGTGTGCCGCATGCGGAAAACACCGGTGATTGTTTTCGTCAATAAGATGGATCGTCCCACACGCGATACCTTTGATTTACTTGATGAATTGGAGGAAGAACTGGAAATTAGCGTGCGTCCCTTGAGTTGGCCCATTAGTAATGGCCCTACTTTTAAAGGTGTATACAATTTATATAAAGAGGAATTACTGCTCTTTTCCGGAGGTAATAAGCAAGAAATTGGAAAAGAAATTGCTATCAAGGATGTGCAAGATCCCGTTTTGGATGATTACATCGGAGAGTCCTATGCCAATTCCCTGCGCGATGAATTGGAATTGGTAACGGGCGTATATCCTGAATTTGATGTAAGTTCTTATCTAAAAGGACAATTGGCACCTGTTTTCTTTGGTAGTGCGTTAAATAATTTTGGAGTAAAGGAGCTTCTGGATTGTTTTATTGACATTGCTCCTAAACCCCGTTCTATTGAAGCAGAGGAGCGTGTAGTTGATTCTTCCGAAGAGAAATTTTCGGGATTTGTTTTTAAGATTCATGCCAATATGGATCCAAATCACCGTGACCGATTGGCATTTGTGAAGATCTGCTCGGGCGTATTCCGCCGGAATACACCTTATTTGCACGTAAAAGCCGGGAAGAAAATGAAGTTCAGCAGTCCCACGGCTTTTATGGCCGAGAAAAAATCGATTGTTGAGGAGGCATTTCCCGGAGATATTGTTGGTTTGCATGATACCGGGAACTTTAAAATAGGCGACACCCTTACCGAGGGGGAAAAAATTAACTTCAAGGGCCTGCCCAGCTTTTCGCCGGAAATGTTTCGGTATGTCGAGAATGCTGACCCCTTAAAGTACAAACAGCTTGCGAAAGGCTTGGATCAGTTGATGGACGAAGGAGTTGCTCAGTTGTTTACCAATAAATTTAACGGCCGAAAGATTATTGGAACCGTGGGGCAACTGCAGTTTGATGTCATTCAGTTTCGTCTTAAACACGAATATGGTGCTTCCTGTAGATATGAAGCTATTCAAATGCATAAAGCGTGTTGGTACGAAGGAGATGACAAAGAACAGTTGGAGGACTTTCGAAAACGAAAATACAGTGCTATCGCAATCGATAAGCATGGGAGAGAGGTGTTTATGGCAGAGTCGCCATACGCCTTGCAAATGGCACAGGAGCGTTTTCCCAAAATACGATTTCACTTCACATCCGAATTTTAATCAATAATTTGGGGTATCATTAAACTATCTTCAGATAGGAAGGTCTTTTATGCAAATTAAACATATTTGCTTGTGAGACCTTTTTTGTTTTTCATATCTACATTTCTTTTCATTTGTTATTCTCAAGTTGCTTATAGCCAAGATGTGCGTAGTTTGCAAATACCCAAACTCAAAGGAAAACCTCTAATTGATGGGCGTTTGGATGATAAGTTTTGGAACCAAGCCGCTGTAGCCGATAGTTTTCTGCAATATACACCCTACTCAAATGTTGCACCCCGGTTTCAGTCCAGAGTATATATTGCTTATACCGATAATGCTATTTATGTAGGCGCAAGATTATTTGATGAAGCTCCCGATAGCATTCTCACAGAAATTGGCAAACGCGATTACATACATGATAGCAATGCGGAACTTTTTGGCGTGCTGTTGAATCCTTTCGACGATGATATCAATATGGTAGAATTCATGGTCTCATCGGCAGGAGTGCAAACAGATATGAAACATACCGGAAGTAGCTCGGATATTAATTGGAATGCTGTTTGGCATAGCGCTGTAAATACGGATGCAAAAGGCTGGATAGCCGAAATAGAAATTCCTTACTCCGCTTTACGCTTTCCTAATAAACTTGGTAAACCATGGGGTGTACATTTTTTTCGCCGGAATCGACGCTATCGAGAATGGTCGTCATGGGTTGCTATTGATAATACTGAAAATGAGTTTATAAGCCAAAGTGGCAAGCTAATTGGAATAAAAAATGTGGATCCTCCTTTTCGGCTTTCTTTTACACCCTATTTAAGTGGGTATATGGAAGAGACCGAAGGAGTATGGAATTCTGATTTGCGAGGGGGTATGGATCTTAAATATGGGATAAATCAAAGCTTTACGCTTGATATGACACTCATTCCCGACTTTGGCCAGGTGAAATCTGATGATAAAATATTGAACCTCTCTCCATTTGAAGTCCGGTATGCCGAAAAAAGACCCTTCTTTACTGAAGGTACGGAACTCTTTTCAAAGGGGGATATTTTCTACTCCCGAAGGATTGGCAGTGAGCCTGTATTTAAGAAAGAGGCCGAGCAGCATTTAGATGCACATGAGGTTATAACCAAACAGCCTGCAAATACCCAAATGATAAATGCCACAAAATTATCCGGACGGACTTCAGGCGGATTGGGTATTGGTTTTTTTAATGCCATGACTTCGGCAGCTCATACTACATTTAGAGATACCTTAACCAATCAGGAAGAAAATTTTATTTCTCAAGGTTTTACAAATTACAATATGGTGGTATTGGACCAGAATCTTCCAAACAATAGTCATGTAAGTCTGGCAAACACCAATGTTATTTATGATCACAGAAACGAGTTGGCCAATGTATCAGCTATTGATGTGGGCCTTTCCAACAAGAATAATACCTATCGGTTAGAAACTCAAGCTGCCCTGAGTAATCAAAGCTACAGTGATGAAAAGCCCGGTTATAAAGTTGAAATGGAACTAAAGAAAACCAAAGGACTCTTTAAATGGGAATATGCTCAAAACATTGAATCGAATACGTATAATCCGAATGATATGGGATACCTGCAAATGAATAACGAATGGACCCATAAAGTCGAGCTACGTCTGGATAAAAATGAACCCTTTGGAAAATTTCTAGAGTGGACAAGTGAATTGGAGTTTCGATACTCAAGCCTTTATAAGCCTCGTAAGTTTAATGAGTTTGCTTTGGGGCTGCAGAATCGAACCACTTTGAAAAAAAATTACCTTTATCTGAGTCTTTCTGGGACTATCAAGCCTGTGGAAACACACGATTATTATGAAGCACGTGCAGAAGGGCAGGTTTTTAAACGACCTGCAATTGGCGCTATTGAAGGAATGATATCAACCGACTACCGCAGAACCTTTGCATTTGATTGGCGAATGGGATATAAAAAGAGTCAGAAATTTTCTCATTACGGCTATTGGTACATGCTTGCCCCCCGATGGCGTGCTGGCGACCAGTTCAATATGGTTCTTAGATATAATTATGAAAATGAGAGTAATGACGTAGGTTATGTGAACAAAGAGATCAGTAATGACCAACGTACAATTTACTTTGGAAAACGCGACATCGACACCTATAATACGATTCTTGAAGCCAACCTGTTAATAAATGAAAAGCTTTCTCTGAGTTTACGAAATCGTTATTATTGGCGAACGGTAGAATACTCACAATTCTATACTCTCCAATCTTCTGGTTATATAGGCGAAGAGCAACCCTATGAGTTTTTTGGTACCTCAGAAAACATCAATTACAATGCTTTTACTCTTGATGCACAGCTATTGTGGCATTTTGCTCCAGGATCAGAGTTAAGTCTTGTGTGGAAGAACCAGATTTATACTTCAGACGAGGAGATTAGTAAAGATTATTTCAAGAACTTAAATTATGCATTAGATCAGGATCAGATTAACAGTATTTCAGTCAAATTTCTTTATTATCTTGATTATCTTTATCTTAAGCGTCTGTTTGATAGCCGCTAAGAGGTGCATTCGGCAAAGATAGTGGCCATTTAGGAATATTTTTATATATTTGTTTTAACCAACATGAATATGTAAGGAAAACCCTATATATGCACGAATGCCCTAATAAACATTTCGATAAAAATCAAGATCTGCCTCCACAACGCATTCAGAAGATAATTTACTGGATACATAAACGGTTTAATATAAAAATGGGGGTAATTGCCGGTATCTGTACCGGAACTGTGGTGTGTTATATTAATCTTAAATATGGTATGTACATTGCCTTGGCTGCATTTTCGCGCCAATTTTTCTATAACCTGGTAATGGCTGGTTATAATACAAAACTGTGCGAACGCTGTGCAGTACTTATTCAAAACCGTTGGCCAGCCCTTTTTTGTGCCGCGTTTTTGCCTTCATTCGTAGCCTTTTCGGGTATTTTCTCGGTGCATTACTTTCTGGGTACGCCAGATCCGCTGGAGAGCACACTGTGGCAAGGCTATGCAAATTTATTTGTTTTCTTTTTGACCGCCCTGGTTTTTCGAGACGATTTGGATAAACGCTATAAACTATTGAAGGTGCTTCTCTCGCCGCCACGCAGTGTACGACGAGATGCATAGCAGCCTAATCCCCGGGCTTTTCTTTTAATACCTCTCCTTCAGATTTTGCAATGATAACGGCTCCGCAACTATCACTCCATACATTGGTAGCTGTTCGGAACATATCCAAAATCCGGTCTACGGCAAGAATTAACCCTACGCCCTCCAGTGGTAGCCCCAGGGCTGAAAGTATCACCGTAATCATCACTAATCCGGCCATAGGGATCCCAGCAGCTCCTATCGATGCCAAAAGAGCAGTTATTACCACAATACCTTGTTCTAGAATAGAAAGATCCATTTGATATGCCTGCGCAATAAATAAAGCAGCTACACATTCATACAAAGCTGTACCATCCATATTAATTGTTGCCCCTAGTGGCAAGGTGAAACTGGTAATTTTATTCGAAACTCCACTTTTTTCCTCTGTTGCAGTCATGGTTAAAGGTAACGTGGCACTGGAGCTGGAAGTTGAAAAGGCCGTTAACAGAGGAGTAGTCATATTAGAAAAGTGCCACCTGGGATGGACTTTAGCAATAAATCGAAGCAATAGTGGTAAGGTAATAAACGCATGTACAAACAAACTTAGCAGCACTGTAGCCATATAAAGCCCCATTCTACCGGCAAATTCACTAATGCTGGGTGCTTCGGCAATAGCCACCGCAACAATACCAAATACACCAATTGGGGTAAAACGTATGATGAAAAGCGTGATCTTCATCATCACATCAAACACTGAAGAGAAAAAATCGGTAAGGAAAATTCGGGGTCTGTTATCTACTTGCGTAATAAAAAAACCAAATAGCAGCGCAAAGAAAATAATCGATAGCATGTGTCCCTGCGTTAAACTCTCAAAGATATTGGTCGGAACAATTTTCATTAGGGTGTCTCCAAAACTATCTTCTAATACAGGCATATCACCAATTTCTCTTACAAGTCCAATATCAGCTCCAACGCCCGGTTTTAAAAGGTTTACAAAAAATAATCCCGTCAGAATTGCAAGGGTACTGGTGCCTACATAGTAAAAAAGTGTCTTAATTCCCAACCGCCCAAAATTCTCTGCTGAGCCTATATTTGTAATGCCC
>JAWOEH010000207.1:0-10713 GCA_046482855.1 Bacteroidales bacterium
ATTATCTCTTTGTGGAGCTATGGGGGGGTGTATTGCTTCCGGATTTAATAGGGTGCGCTTGAGTAGGTTTAGACTATGTGCACTGCTTTGTCCTATGGCTGTTACCTGCTGATCTGTTTGAAGTTGATAGTCGACTTTGTAGGTGATTTTTGAGTAGAGTCGCAGCGTTTTTGTTACAGGGTTGAATTGAACAGGTCGGATTTGTGTCATAGCTATCGGAATATTCCGATACTTGTGCATTTTTTCCAAGGTGACAATGTTTTCGGGGTAAAAGGCATCGGTGGAATAAAGGGTTTCATCGATGAAAAACTCTGGCGGTTCCGCACCTTCTGTGTCACGTGCCGGTTCAAGTTTTGGGTGAACCATAAAGGGCGTTACCTCAATGTATATCGCTTCCTCAATGGTAATTTTTGGGGTAGTGGAGCCCGGAGTGGCGATAAAATCATTATGTGCCGGAAGGGCTGGAGCTCCTATTCGGTCCATCTTTCCAAAACCTTTGATGTGTAAGTGTTGGTAGTCATCGGTGTTCACCTGTATTCGTGTTACATCTGCTCCGGTAAAGAAATAGCTCACTTCGAACTGTCCGGGGGCTAATTGCTTAACACTTCTCTGTGGGAGGGTGTTTTGTCGATGTAAAGGATTGTTCTTTTTAAATGGCAGGTAATCTTGTGCCAGCAAGCCATGGCTGGCACACAATAGCAATAGCAATAGAAGCCATTGCGGTTTCGTGCGTTTTTTCATCAGGTTGGGTTTTTAGGGAAAGGCTACCTCGCGCTGGTTAAGCTGCTTTCCAATTTGTTATTAAGGGTTTTGAATTTCAAATTACTACAAATTGGAGTGCGTGTCAACCCGGAATGATAAAAAACCAAAACTCTTTGATGAAAGATGCATTTCTGTTGAGGAATGATATTTTGAATAAATACCTTCTCTGCTAGGGGATTAGGAATTGTCAGAGCCTTAGTTGCCGGTTGTTTGCTTGCGAATTATCAATCTCTGTGTGTGGCGTAGCTTATCTGTTTTTAGGCTCAATAAATAGATGCCTTCGGGAAGATCTTCAACGCGTATTTCTGCTGCATAGCCCTTGATCTCTTTGCGTCGTACCACCTCACCGGTTATACTTCTGATGACTATCGTCCCCTGAAGAAAGTTGGCCGACTGGATGCGTACATACTCATTGGCGGGATTAGGAAATATACTCAAACTATTATCCGTATGGTCGATAGCTGTAGTGTTCAGGTTTAATTGCTTCACTGTATCTCCATACTGAATAAAGAGGGAGTCACTAAGTATATTCGTTTCTTGTATGTACAAATAATAGGGATGCCAGCCATTACCAAGAAAAAAGAAGGCATTTCCGTCCTCATTGGTATACTTTGATGTATTCTCAACAACAAGTTTTGCATCTTGAAGAGGTGTATTATTGTTGGTGACGTTAAACTGAACGGTATATTTGTAAGGTGATAACAGGATATCTTTATGGATATTGCTGCTCTTTAGCTTTAACGAACCACTTTTCGTAATGTAACCGTCGGCAGTGATGGTATATTGAACTTCTTCATTTTCTTTCAGATCCGTGATAATAACAACTCCTTCTTTGTTTGATTGTTTATCTTGTTTATTGTTGACTGCTACGTGTGCCCCTTCAATGGGTTGCTTCCCATCGGTTATGCGAAGCACTGCATTGTAAACTTTGGCTAAGTGTACCGTTATAATGGGATTTTGGGAAATGGTAACCTCTTGACTTTGTGTTTTATATCCTTCGGTATCGAAAGTGAGTTCTAATAATTCGCCGTTGAAGCAACGAGCTATTTTTGCCTGGCCGTCTTTATTGGTATATAGGGGTTCTCTTCCTGAAACTTCAATTTTCACCTCTTCCAGGGGTTGGTTCTGTTCATTGTATACGTAACATACCAACGTAATTGGGCTTTTTTCTTCAATCAATGCCTTCCAACCCTCTTTTTGTATGCTTTGGTCGGAATTAAAACGGAACCTTAAAGGCGTTCCCGGGTTGCGTGATCGAATCATCGGAGGAAGCTCTTCTCCACATGTGGGTAGCATCAGAGTTCCTTGATTATCCGAAGCCTCCAGGTAATCGTAACAGCCACTTAAACTGGTTTCGGTATGATAACTCATAAAGTTGGCAATCAAAATATTCTCCGGATTTTTTGGGGAAAATTCAATTTCATAAACCTCATCTGATGCATAGTTATTGGCTGATCCTCCTGAGTCGTAGAACCACATTGCATCTACATTATGAATACCTTCTTGATTAATTGTTATTTCAGGAACCTGGTTGAGGACGAGCTCTATGGGTCTTTGGAATTGATATTGAAGATTGCTTCCCCCGGAGAATCTGAGAAGCAGCGTATCGACATGATCATAGGGAATCTCCCGATTATCGATTCGTAATTTAAATGAGAGATTAATAGAGGCTCCGCTGGCTAGGGAGCTATAGGATAATTCTGACGTGCGTATTTGGGAATGCTGGGTACCGGTTGTGGGTAAAAGATTAAAGCGCAGTTGTTCCAGTGAGCTATGGCCTGTGTTTTTAATGGTTAGTTGTAATGAGATCTCTTCACCAGCTTCGGCAATATTATCTCCGTCACCCATCTGTTGGTCGTTTACGCGGGCTTCATTCAGGAGTTGAATGTTGGGAGCATGCACCTGAACATCGTGCGTTTCTTCAATTTCATACTCGCTGCCATCAGTATCTTCGCTAATCATGGTGAAATGCAGTTGGGTTCTTTGCATGTCGGGTACCGAGTCGGCTACCTGAATTGTATAGGTGATTGTTTGCTCTTCAAGGGGGGGTATACGTGTTGAAAGCCTGGCCTGGCCAGTGTGCTCAAGGCTTTGTGTTGAAAAACCCAAGGATGTTGCCACAACAGAGGCTTCACGGGTCGGGGAGTTATTTTTTAGTTGTGCCGCTAATGAGTAGGTGGTGTTGTACTCAAGGTTTTCTACTTGTTTGCCTGAAGGATCGGTCCATATAAGCTCTTCAATTGTGATATAAGGCTCTTCTCGCACCAAGGTTACTTCTCCTGTGTAAGGGATTTTGTTGGGTTTGGTAACCACAATCTTATAAGGATGCAGGCCTGGCAGGTTTTCGGTATTGAATACAACCTCCCCTTGCTGGGGTGTATAATAAGCGGCAATTAAATCACCCTGATAGCTAAGGGCAACTAATGCATTGGGTTCCGTTTTTACCGTAAGGCTGGTTTCCCCCTCCTGGAGTAACACGGGGTGATGAACTGCCATCTCTTGGGGTATGCCTAAGTAGGGGGCGAAAGCCGGATCACCCAGCAGTTGGTAAATTTCCCAGTAGTATTGTTTGCGTTTGGAGTTGGAACTCTCTACTTGCAGATTACCTGCCCGAACCAGCTGCCCAAGGGTATTAAACCACTGGTTGCGATTCTGGTTCATGGATTGGAACAGCCCATCAAAAACTCCCATGCCTGAATTTTCATAGGTGGGGGTTGTGGTAATTTGATTCGTAAGCCCGATTGCCCACCAATAATCTTCATCCCAATACGTGTAATTTGAGCCTCCAATATAAGCTACTGCACCCTTGTCTGTCGATTGTACTAACCATTCGCCAAAGGAATCATCATGATCATATTTAGCCGACAGGCAACAGTTTCCGACTAATACAGGATATTTATTTTTGTTGTTAAGATTGCGTACGTGGTTGTTCACCAGCATAGGGTTCGACCACCCATTATAATTACAGTGGGCAGTATAATTGCCGAAACCGATGCCTTCATTTATTCTGGAAATAATTTGGGACGAGGCCTCGGGGTCGTCCGAATTTAGTTGCTGCCCATTTTTATTATAGAAATAGTTATAAGAATCAAATCCATTTTCCGGGATGAAATATTCATTGCTGGCGTAATATACGGCTCCGTTACCATAGGTAGGTGCGTAGGTAGCATCAACACCGGCAATAAGCAACGATTTTTCCAGGAAATTGATGTCTGGTAAGGTAAGCTTTTCCAATTGCAGGGTCTTTTGTATTTGCGCGTTTGCCTGTTCTTCTGTTTCTGCGCTAAACCTGCCATAATACACATCCGGTAATTGGTCATTGGTATAGTCAAAATAGTAAAGATCCGTAGCATGGCTTTCCTCGTTATTCCAATAGGCCGGAATCTGATCGACATCTCCAACCAATAGGACATAAGTTGGCTTTATTTCATCCTCCGGATAGTGATACAACCGGTTCAGAAAGGAATGAATGGTTTCTTTTTCTGTGCCGATTCGCGGGTCATCGGTATAGTAATCTTCTACTATAAACCCTTTTTCTGTCTTCCATTTGATAAGTGGGGTTAGTACCTCCTTGAACATCGGGTCGGCCAGGATCACATATTTAATCGAAGCTTCTTCCTGCTTTTGCTTTTCAGCCTGGGCCGACTTTTCCCTGGGGGTGAACGACGGCAAATCAATTGCGAATAAACGTTCAGGCTTTGATGTGGAAGGTTTTCCCTGGCTTTTTTTACGGGAAACAATTCTCAATGAAAGGTGAATGTTGTTTTTTATCAGGAGTTCACCGGTTACAGGATTGTATTCAAAGGGATTAATGCGGAGTAACCCCACTTCCTGATTTCGTAAGTGTCCAAGCTTTGTAAAGTGGGCAAATTCTGGTTTGTAAAACTGATTTTGTGTGTAAAGATCTTTATTTATTTGCCAGAGCAATGAGTCGGGCAAAGCCCGGCTTTTGGGTTGGGAAACTTGCGCCGGAGCAATGGGCCAATCGAGGCCGTGTTCGCCCAGTGCAATGAGTTGTTCCTCGAAGCTGTGAACAACAATTTGTACATCCGAACCTGCTGGTATCTCCACCATTTGATTGATGGTGGGCAAGGCTGGTTGTCCGTTGCCAAAATCTTTTTTCAGCAAGGGACCGTCCAATGCTAAGAAAGATTCTCCCTTGGGACTTATCACTTGGTGGAATTGCAGCTGCGGAACAATAAAGGTAAATGAGAGTGAATGTTCATTCGGTAGTGCGGTGAAGGTGGCGCTTTTTTCTGCTGCCCCAGTCAGCGCGATTTTATACGCTGGCTGGGCAGTTATATAAGTAGAAAGAAATAGTAACCCTACCAGGTAGGTAAGCAATTTCTTCATCGGTGGTGCTCATTCTTTTCAGAGCTATGTCTTTACTGCTCCGATTTTTTGTTCGATGGAGGCGATCTTTCCCTCCAGTCGATGTTCCTTTCCTTTACGTATATCAAGCGTCATACTTGAATAAACTCGTTCCGAGTGAGGTTCCAATATGGCATAAGCGTCTTCAACAACTTGTAACGCATCCGAAAGGGTTTCGGTTTCAATAATTGTCCCCATTGGTGTTAATTTATACGAAACGCCCGATTCATCAATCATTTTAATGACCTGACTTACATATTCACTTACACTATCTCCCTTGTCGGTGGGAAATATGGCAAATTCAAGTAATACTGACATGGCTATAACATTTTAGTGAATTCCAGATTTACTTCTAAGTCCCAGTTGGATCGAACTTTTAGCAGCTCCGGATGATAAAAGACTTTTTCGGGTTGTTTTCGCTGATAGAGATCTCCTGCATCCCATTGCCCATTGCGATTCTTATCCACCACAATTTTGAGTTTGTACTCACCGGGTTCTACTAGTTCCATAACAGCCTGTGGTTGCTTTTTGTTTGGTTCAAACGCTAATTGGCGATACATATTTTTTTCATTCTTATCCCATAGCTGCAGCAATAAAGGTTTAAATAGGGTATCGGGAACGTTGATAAGAAGCTTTCCGTAATGATCAAGTGTTTGTACTTTAAATTCTGCACCCAATGAGTCGTTCTGTTGATAATAATAGTCGGTAAATGCGCCCTTCTCCACTAGTAGTCGGTAACTGCTATCCGGTTGCCAATTAGCAGCCAGACGGAATTTAGTATGGGCTTTGTTGGCAGATTCAAGGGTGTAATCAATCGCGTGCCAAAGGGTGTCAACTTTCAACGACAGGCTGATAGCTGCGGTATCGGTCGCCTTTATGGCTGTAGGGAATTTTATAAGAAGATCTTTTTGTAGGTCAAGCATTTGCTTTTTTAAGGAGAAAGATGCTTTTAAAGGTTGTAGGGTATCTTTTTCTGTAAAAAAATAGCTGAAGCTCAGGGTATCTGTTTGACTTAAGTACTCCCCTCTTTCTATGAGTACATCGTAGGTTGCCTTCACTTCTACTACTTCCTGATGTATATGGGTGGTATCAGTCAGCCATAACCAGATAGAGTCGAGGTTTTCCGAGTCTACTCGTTTGTAAGCTAACGGTTTCTCTTTTCCCTCAAGAGGAGTGATTTGAAGCGAGTCCTTGGGCGGGGTATTTAAAACGATGGTCAGTAAGTGGGGAATATCCCGTTTGAATTCGGTAATGTATTGGTTGGTCAGAGGTTCGGTATAGGTATAAAGATCATAGTGGTTTACAGGATAGTCCCTGTAGCTATAGCGAATAATGGTATCGATGGTGTTTTCGGATTCTTGTTGAAACTGATGGGTTTGCTTCTGTGTTGAGTCGGCTGCGTGGAAAACGGTATCTACCCGTTCAAGGGTTTTCATCTCGAAGGTAATCAGGGAGTCGGAAAAGGCAATGGCCTCTCCCTCGTCATACAGGTAGTTCTGATTTTCGTCTACCAGGGCAAAAAGCATAAAGGTATCTTTTGCCAGGTAGGTCATGTTAAAATCTCCTTCCTCGTTAATGTTGGCCACGTAATTTGGTAGATCTTTCATGGGGGTGCTGTCCGTGAAATTTTTGTACAGCATAACCACTGTGTTTTCCTGAGGTAATTTATCAAAAGCCGAAACCACACTGCCTTTAATAGCCATGGAGTCGATGGTACTCCCGGTGGAAAATACATACCGAAAGTTTGCCAGGGGATTGCCTTCATTATAATCCTGTATAGCATTGCCAAAGAAAAGGTTGTAAGTGGTTTCCGGAGTCAGACTGTCGGGTAATGTAATTTCCAGCTTCTTTCCTTTTACAAGAACCTTGGGATCTTCCTCAGTAGGAGGAGAGATGATGAATTGCTTTTTAAGATCTTTTAGTTGAATAAATTCATCAAAAACCAGGGTTATTTTAGGGGCGTCAAAATCCGTTTGCGCATTTCGTGGATTCATTTCCAGTATTTGCGGAGGCCTTTCATCCTTGGGGCCACCCGTAGGCGTTGATACATTCGCACAACCTGAAATCAGGAAGAGAATAATAAATGACCATCGTATATTTTGGTTGAATAATTGCATGTCGGGATTCTTTTATATAAGCCTCAAAAATACGGAAACAATTACTTTCTTCATATGAAAAGGCCATGAATTTTGTGGGAAGGCAGCTCGTTGTTAAGAACTTGTTCCGGAACGAAACCAAATGTTTGCGACCGAGCAAAGGTAACGCACGAATAGTTGCAAGGGTTAATTTTGTGAATAAAGGCTCAGAGGGGCTAGTTTTTTTTTATATTTGATATCTAAATTGTGCACTATGATCATAAATGCCATCCATTGGAGTCTCGACCCGGATATTTTTCATATAGGTCCTCTTACCGTTCGCTATTACGGTTTATTGTTTGCTGCCGCCTTCTTTTTTGGCTACTACTTTATGCAGAAGATTTTTAAGCGCGAGGGACTTGTTCAGGAAAAATTAGATTCACTTACAGTTTATACAGCTGTGGGGACGGTGCTGGGTGCACGTATAGGACATTGCTTGTTTTACCAGCCGGAATATTATCTTGCCCATCCCCTTGAAATATTAAAAATTTGGGAGGGTGGATTAGCGAGCCATGGTGCTGCCATCGGGATTTTAATTGCGTTGTATTTATTTGCCCGTAATCACCATCGGACTTATTTATGGGTGTTGGATAGGGTTGTAATTATGGTGGCTTTAGGCGGCTTTTTTATTCGTATGGGAAATCTGATGAACTCAGAAATATATGGCTTAGAGACAAGCCTTCCCTGGGGATTTGTATTTGAGTTACGGGGTGAGGTGGTCCCTAAACATCCAACACAAATATATGAGGCACTCGCCTACCTGGCCATATTTCTGTTCCTCTATTGGCTATATCAGAAGCGTGCCACAGTTGTAAAAGAAGGCACGGTGTTCGGACTCTTTTTGATATTTCTCTTCTCGGCCCGTTTCTTTATTGAGTTCATTAAAGAGAACCAAGTGCCTTTTGAAGCTTACTTGCCTTTGAATATGGGTCAGTTGCTTAGTATTCCCTTTGTGGTTGTGGGATTGATAATCGTTGTTCTCGCTCAGCGAAACAAGCGGTATATGATTCAACCGGCCCAAGCCAAGTAGCGTCTTATAAACAATTTCATAGGGGAGTTGTTTGAGTTGTTGAATGTGTTGGAAAGGAGAATGTTTCTCTGTTGATTATATCTCTTTTTTAAGAGCCCTATCATTCGTAACCCTAAAACCTGCCCGTATGTTCGAAAAGATCATTCGCTTCTCATTAAACAACAAAGCCATTGTTGCCTTCTTGACGCTGGTGCTTATTGGTTTTGGAATCTACTCGATGCAACGTATTCCCGTAGATGCTGTTCCTGATATCACCAATAATCAGGTTCAGGTAGTTACCGTAGCGCCCTCGTTAGCTCCTCAGGAAGTTGAAAAATTCATTACTTACCCATTGGAAATATCCTTTGCTAACATTACGAACGTTCAAGAGATTCGTTCGGTTTCGCGATATGGGCTTTCAGTGGTTACCGTTGTTTTCGATGAGCGTGTGCCCATCCTGGATGCACGACAACTCATTAATGAGCAAATTCAAAGTGCTTCGTCAGAAATTCCACGTGGGCTGGGTACTCCTGAGATGTTACCCATTACCACCGGATTGGGGGAAGTATTCCAATATACCCTGGAGTTGGAGCCCGGTTATGAGCAAAAATACGATATCACCGAGTTGCGCACAATTCAGGATTGGATTGTGAAGCGTCAATTGTCAGGAATTCCCGGGATTGTCGAGATTAGTTCGTTTGGTGGTAAATTAAAACAATATGAGATTTCCGTTGATCCTGGTCAATTACGTCAATTTGATGTTTCCCTGAGCGAACTTTATGAGGCAATTGACCGAAATAATGAAAACACGGGAGGTTCGTATATTGAGAAGGGCCCCAATGCATACTATATTCGTGCCGAGGGTATTATAGAATCCACCGTAGATCTTGAGCACATTGTTGTAAAACGTATGCAAGGACAGCCCGTACTGGTAAAAGACCTGGCTGAGGTGAAGTTTGGTGCGGCGCCCCGATTTGGTGCCATGACAAAAAATGGCAAAGGCGAAGCTGTTGGAGGAATTACTCTCATGCTTAAGGGCGCAAACTCCTCAGCAGTTATCAATGAGGTGAAAGACAGAATTGAACAGGTACAACAGACGCTCCCCGAGGGTGTTTACATTGAACCTTATCTGGACCGGGCTGAGTTGGTGAAGAGTACAACTAATACTTTGGCAACAAACCTAGTGGAAGGCGCCTTGATTGTTATTTTTGTATTGGTGCTTCTTTTAGGGAATATGCGTTCCGGCCTGATTGTCGCTTCTGTTATTCCTTTATCCTTGCTCTTTGCTTTTATTATGATGCACATTTTTGGTGTTTCAGCAAATCTCATGTCCCTTGGTGCAGTGGATTTTGGAATTGTTATTGACGGGGCTGTCATTATCGTGGAAAGCATCATTTATCAGCTCTATCGGAAATACAACCTGACGGATCTTTCCCAGGAAAAAATGGATAAAGTAGTGGCAGAATCTACGATTTCCATCTATCGGTCAGCGGCCTTTGGCGTGTTCATTATTCTGATTGTATTCATCCCCATTCTTACGCTTACCGGAATTGAAGGGAAAACCTTCCGCCCGATGGCGCAAACTTTTATTTTCGCCATCCTTGGAGCTTTCTTTTTATCCCTTACTTATGTGCCGGTTGTGGCTTCGCTTTTTTTAAAGAAGAAGATCCGGGCTAAGCGAAATTTTTCCGATCGTCTTATCGATTTTTTGAAATGGAGTTATCGTCCTGTATTGGAGTTTGCCCTGCGGTTTAAATTCTTGATTCTTACCGTTACTCTTATTGTGTTTATCATTAGTCTGGTATCGTTCCGTTATTTGGGTGGTGAGTTTATTCCCACACTGGGGGAGGGTGACTTGGCCATGCAAATGACCGTACCGCCGGGCAGTTCTTTAACTCAAAGCATAAAAACGGCCACTAAAGCGGAAAAAATTTTGCTGGAGAGATTTCCGGAGGTCGAGCAGGTGATTTCTAAGATTGGTACTGCCGAGGTGCCTACGGATCCTATGGCTATTGAAGATGCTGATATTATGATTATCTTAAAAGAGAAAGAGGAATGGGAAAGCGCCGAAACCCGTGAAGAGTTGGTGGATAAAATGAAAGCCTCCCTGTCGGTTATCCCGTCGGCCTCTTTTGATTTTACCCAACCCATACAGTTACGTTTTAATGAATTAATGACCGGTGTTAAAACGGATATTGGGGTAAAGATCTTTGGGGAAGATTTAAATGAGCTTTATGCTCAGGCAAATCATGCTGCCCGTCTTATCGACGATATCCCCGGAGCCTCTGATATAATGGTTGAGCAAGTTGCAGGGCTGCCTCAGGCTGTAATTACCTATAACCGAAAACTTATTGCTCAATATGGTGTGCAAATTGAAGATCTGAATAATGTAGTGGAGACAGCTTATTCCGGAAAAATCGCCGGTGTGGTATTTGA
>JAWOEH010000126.1:0-30719 GCA_046482855.1 Bacteroidales bacterium
GATCGTAGGCCGGGGCCACGTCGGTCACCAGCGGCCCCAAGGTATAGAACGGGGCCTCGAAACAATCGGCCAACTCCTTTTCCACGTTTTCCTTCACCCGATGCAGGGGCACATGCCCCGGGCCCAATCGAGAGTGTTTTGCTCCAGGTAGTTCCGTCAAATGAGATCTCAAAATACCCATCGGCTGTTACGCTTATGTCTTCAGTAATATCGGTAAAGGTAAGATCGTAGCTTTGTGCTGCACCTGCTGTTTCAGGGGTGGTATAGGGGAGCATTAAAGGAGGGGTGCTCACATTGGTGCCCATGGTAGCCGTGAAATCTTCCCAGTTTCCCTCAATTACGATATCATCCACCTGATAGGTTGTGGTCAGTTGTTCATTATCGCCCAGGTAACGATAGGCCAAATAGGCAGTTCCCTGGAAGCCGGAAAGATCAACCTCTCCCGAGGGGATAAAGTTGTCCCCGTAATTTTGTTCTTGGTGATCTGTTTCGTCAAGGGTGGCTGTCAGTTCTGTCCACGTAGCAGCTATTGGGTTTTGACCATCATAGTCTGTAGAAATCAGCACAGTAAGTGTTGTGCCGCTGTAATACCCATTTTTGGTGGCAAAAGTTAATATCTCATTCTTGTACTGGTCAAGATCAAGTGGAGGCGAAATGAGGTAGGTATCGAACGTTTTACTTTCGGTTTTGTTGCTCTCATATCCCCTCATTTGCATATACTTATTCCCTTCAAATTCTGTTAGGTCCCACCTTTTATCGCCTTCAACGGTTTTACGTTGCCAGTTCTGGTAGGAGTCATCTTCAAAATCCTGATAAAGAATTGTGATGGGGTCCAGTGCCGGATCGCCCTCTTTGCCAGAAACCTCATAGGTGCGGTGGAAGTTCGTGTTATGTGCCTTAACCGTGCCATCTACTACTGCTTGTGCGGCTGAGGCCGGGTTGAATCGGACATATACAATGGTGGAAGCGAGTGTTCCATCGGTAAGGGGTAACGTCAGTGACGAACTAAAGGAGTTGTTGTTTGTGGACACCTCAAAGTGTTGGCTGGCAGTGATAATAATCTCTTCGGTAAGATTTTTACCTGAAAAAGTAAGCTGTTGGCTTTCGGAGGCATTTCCGTACATTACGGTGCCAAAGTACTCAAGCGAGCCTGTTACGTCAAGGGTAGCATTAGACCCCGGAATATAGGTGTCTCCCTGGCGTTCGCCATAAATAAACTCCGCTAGCTCAGGGTTGTCGATGAAAGGATTTCTGTTATTTTGCCACGTGTAAACCACATTGTTGCGGTTCATTTCATAATCATCGGCAGGATCCATTTCATGCCATTCCAACAGGGTGCTTAATTTGCCCATGGCCTGGCTATCTGAAGTGCCTGCGCCATCAATTAAGGTCAGATCATCGTAACGCAGTGCCATATAAAATAGTGCACGAGCTACATCGCCTTTGGCGCTTACCGGTGGCTCGTAGTAGGACGCATCAACTGTTCTGGCTCCGTTTACATAATCGTAACTGTTATTGCCACGGCTGCTGTTTTCCGATTTGTAAGACGCACGCAGATGGTGACCATCGGCATGTGCATGATCGGTATTGGCCGATGTGGTAGAAAAGTAGGTGTCTATGCCATCGGCTGAAGTGGAGGTGCCATCACTGAAGCCTCCAATCGACTGCGGGAAAATGTGCTCCCGGTTCCAATAATCGCCGGAGGTGCCTGGATCCTGCAGGGTTTTATCAAGCCCCGATTCGGTGTAAATAAGCCAAACCTGATCGGCGTTGGTGGGATTTTCATCGGCCTCTTTTAATAACTGCCACATATCCCCATAGTTTTGGCCTTTTGTTGAACTATTTACTACCAATGTCTGTAGTTGGGCACGCAGGTCATCGCCCGAGAGTCCCGAAAGGTTGTCATAATAGTTGGTAGGAGCCGTTGAAGCAACTTGATCGTAAGTTGGGTTTAAAGGGGTGCCATAAGTGGCTGCCTGCCCGGAAATCAGGGGGTCTTGCTGCGAACTTTTTGTTCTTTCTAAAGTGTGAGCGCTCACGCCTGCATATGGGGTGATAAGAAGCGCTGCCAATACAATATAGTTGGTAAGTGCGTAGAATTGTTTCATCTGCTAAGCTGTTTGTTCTGTTTCTGGCTTTATTCCTGTCTTAGAGTCTCAAAGATAAAATATTCTTCCAATGCAGTAAAATCTACCCTCTTTTTTCATTGCGTACGTGCGCAAATCCATATTTAATCATGTTTACTGGTAGGGTTTTATATGGAAGGCCCGAGTTGTGAGGGTGTTGCTTTTGTTTCCTGCTCTGTCATACATATAAACGGAAAATTTGAGGCTGTCGTCAGGCAATGTGATAAAAGAAATGGATAGTTCGATTTCTCCTTTTGCATGGGTTTTGTAAGAGCTCTTGGGGATTTCGGGAATACGGTAGCCTACGGGATCATACTGCAGGAGGTACTGCCCATTTTGTCGATAGAAAGTGGAGAGAAACAGGTTTGAGGTGTCGGTTAGGGTTGTGTCCGAAAAGCCAATATCGGCATTGCCATCTTCAAACCCAATGATTAATGTGCCAATTAGCTGGGCGGTGGGTTCGGAGGAGGGAGCTGTGCTGAATGAGTGGAAAAAAATATGGGGCGTATCAGGATAGCTTGGGCTATCCTCACACCCCCATGTTAGTATCAGGAGGCTTGCTGATAATAGGAGAGCAAGGTATTTCCTGGTCATGTTACTTCTTTCTCATAAATATCTGTATCGGCACTCCTGAGAAACTAAAATTCTCGCGCAACTTATTTGTAAGGAAACGTTTATAGGGCTCCTTTATGTATTGTGGCAAGTTGCAGAAAAATGCAAATGCCGGGAAAGGTGTACTTAGCTGAGTAACATACTTGATTTTAATATACTTGCCTTTTACTGCTGGTGGTGGGTAGGCTTGTATAACCTCTAGCATCACCTCGTTTAGCACGCTGGTGGAAACACGGCGTTTCCTGTTTTCATACACTTGAATTGCTGTATCCAGCACCTGATGAATGCGCTGCTTGGTTACTGTTGATGTGAAGATGATGGGGACATCGGTGAAAGGGGCTATTTTTTCCTTTATCTGCTTTTTAAAGTGCTCAGCCGTATCGGTATCTTTATCAATTAAATCCCATTTATTCACCAGAACAACAATGCCTTTCCTGTTCTTTATGGCCAGATTCAGAATATTCATATCCTGTGCTTCTACCGAGCGTGTGGCATCGATAAGTAACAAGCATACGTCGGCTTGCTCCAAGGAACGAATAGAACGTAGTACGGAGTAAAACTCCAGATTTTCGGTTACTTTCCCTTTTTTACGAAGTCCGGCAGTATCTACCAGGTAAAAGTCATGGCCGTATTTGTTAAAGCGGGTATAGATAGCATCGCGGGTAGTGCCGGAAATTGGCGTTACGATATTGCGTTCTTCACCCAGCAACACATTAATAAGTGATGATTTGCCAACGTTTGGTCGGCCTACAACTGCATATTTAGGCAAATCAAGGTCAATTAGATTATTATCGGGTAGGGCTTCCACCACTGCGTCCAGTAGCTCTCCGGTACCACTTCCATTAATTGAGCTGATGGTATAATAATCGCCTAGCCCCAGCCCGTGAAATTCATAGGCCTGGTACTGACGTTCATTGCTATCTACTTTGTTTACTACCAGCATTACCTTTTTATTGGTCTTGCGCAGCATTTGTGCAACGGCTTCGTCCAGGTCGGTGATGCCCGTGGTTACATCAACCACAAAAAGGATCAATTCAGCCTCCTCAATGGCAATGTTTACTTGCTTTTTTATCTCTTCCTCAAAAACATCGTCGGAGTTGGTTACATACCCTCCGGTATCGATAACGGAAAAGTCCTTGCCATTCCAGTTTGCTTTTCCATATAAGCGGTCACGCGTAACGCCACTTATTTCGTCAACAATGGCCTGCTTGGTACCTGTCAGGCGGTTAAATAATGTCGACTTTCCCACATTTGGGCGTCCCACAATTGATACTATCATGATGAATGCTTTAATAAATTATTTTATCCGTAATGGCTGTCAGTTTGGTTATAATAATCTTGCACTTATCAATGAGGCTTTGCTTTAGCTCATTGAGTTCGGCCACTTCATGAGTATTTAGCTCCTGAAGATGTTCTTCAGCTACCTGTGCATGGTATAAACAACTGCGCAAGTTGTTGGCAAATCCTTCGTTTGCCTCTGCTTCCATGGCATCCATGAACATAAGCGAAACGCCGGCAGCATGTCCTTTATATTGCTGAAGGGGTTCGAATTGTTCCGGTTCCATTTTCTCCAAGGATTTAATCAATGAAGCACTTTCAATGGCAAAGGCGTAGGTGAGTTTTTCCAATTCTTGCATAGCCGTTATTTTAATAGCCAAAGCTGCGTAATTGTCGATCTTTATCGCGCCAGTCCTTACTCACTTTGACATAGAGTTCTAAAAACACTTTTTTCCCGAAGAATTCTTCCAGATCTAATCGGGCTTCGGTGCCGGTTTTTTTTAATTTTGCACCTTTGTGCCCAATGATAATGGCTTTTTGCGAGTCGCGGACAACGTATATGAGGGCACGAAGACGCAGCAACTTCTCTTCTTCTTTAAATTCCTCAATTTCCACCTCAACCGAATAGGGGATCTCCTTCTGGTAATTTTGTAAGATCTTCTCCCTGATAATTTCCGAAGCGAAAAAACGCTCGGTTTTGTCAGTCAGGCTATCTTTCGGATAATAGGGCGGCCCCTCCGGAAGGCTGTGGAAGATCTCCTTAAAAATGACCTCCAGGTTGAATTTTTTAAGCGCAGAAGCAGGGAAAATGCGTGCTTTGGGAAGCAGCTGTGTCCACGTTTCAAATAATTCTTCCAGCGAGGCCTCATCGGAAAGATCAATTTTGTTAATGACAACGATTACCGGAATATCCAGTTTTTGTAACCGATCAATATAGGCCTGATTCTTATCGTATTTTTCAACCGTGTCGGTTACGTACAAAACCACATCGGCATCTTCCAGGGCGAGGCTGACAAAGCCCATCATTCTTTCCTGCAATTTATAATTGGGCTTCAGTATACCCGGTGTGTCGGAATAGACAATCTGAAAGTCTTCACCATTTACAATACCCATTATCCGGTGTCGCGTAGTTTGCGCTTTGGAAGTAATGATGGAGAGCTGTTCTCCAACCAGGGCATTCATAAGAGTGGACTTTCCTACATTGGGGTTGCCAATAATGTTGACAAATCCTGATTTGTGTGGCATAATTTTCTTTATAATATGGTGCAAAGATAAAAGAAATTTTTCCCTTCTTCGCCATTTTCGGAAGCATGTTACGTAATATAATTCGCTTAATAACAGGTTAGAGAGTAATGGATAGCACCAATTTGTAACCCAAATTTTCTTTTACTTCAGGCAGGGCGTAAGGACCATAGCGATAGAAGGCTCCTACACCGTAGCCGATTATGGATGTTTTTAACAAGTTACTAATCATTATTCCCGACTCCAGATATCCTTTGGTAAGATCTTTTACCGGATAAGGGAACTGATGCTGTTGCTGATTATCCCAGTGCCCAATTGCCATGCCATGCATTAACAAAATATGAGGCGCTGAAAAGGTGGCGCGATAAAGCAATGCGCCAAAATCGTGTTTCAGGTGAAAATGGAGAAATTTCGTGGCGAAAAACTCATTCATGCGCATGGTTGCAAAACTATTGTCGGCTTGCAAAGAAAATTGGTTGTAGCTGCCCTGGCCATTGAAAAGCCTGACGGCCGGGGCATTCCCTTTCATCCACCCCCCTGTTATAGAGAGATATGTATCGCCCCATGTGGGTGAACGATAGGTGTAGTTGAGACGGCCACTGATCTTCAAATAGTCGCTTTGGCTTTGCTTAAGAGGCAATGCTTTGCTAATGTTGAAGAAGAGCATTGGGTAACGTGAACCTAGTGGAAATAACCTTGTATGTGTTTTTAGCTGTTTCTCAGCAGGAGCAAAACGCCCGTGCAGACTTACCGTATAACATTGAAAATGGCTCTTGGGGGCGGCAATGTCGGGTTGGTAATAATAGCCGTCGTTGCTGTAATAATTTGCTTGCCTCAAGTTTGCCTGAAGCATTAAATTTCGTTTTGCCCAAAATTGGAAACGTTGGATAAACTCTTCGTTATACTCGAAGTGTTTTACTAAGAAGGGACGAAAAACTTCTGTCCCCATATTTCTGTTAAGTCCCAGGAAGCTCAGCCCACCTCGTTCTTCAACATCTTTTTTGTAGCTGAATTCCAGGAAATTCTTTTTGGCGCGATTGAAAAAGTAGGAGATGTTTCCGCCATATTTCCAGGTTTCGTCCTTGAAGCCATAGCCAACAAATCCACCCAATGTCCAATGATCATGCAACAGCTCGTTCGTTTGCAAGCCCAGGCCCGGGCGGAAGCCTTCCATCTGATTAAACCGTATTAATTGGTGTATGGGCAAATCGAAGGATTTGATGCGCAAATTTCCGGAAAGAAGTATCTCCGTGAATCCCATAATCATATCGAGTTTAAGTACACGTCCTAAGCTGTCGATGACATGATAGGTCAGGGAGTCGCGAGCCGTAAGATCTTCTTTTCGGTATTGCTGCCACTGAGGGTCGTCTCCCGTAATGAGTTCAGGAGCATACTCCAGTGAGGCTTTTGACCATAAAGTGTCGGACAACTTCGGGTTGATTCGGATATTGTACAGATTACTTGAGGCTTCTGCCTGCAGGTATACGGGAGGATCTTCCTGTAATAAAAGCTCTTCAAACAGGATTTGGGTGCGTAGTTCAGTCGGAAACCATTGTTGTTGATTTATCTTTTCGTACTTCTGAAATACATTTACCCGGATGTTATCCTCTTTATTGGTAGTTTTTGCTGTGGCTCCCGCAAGTGCATAGCCTTGGGTACTTACCTGCAACAGACCGGCCAATCCTTCCGATGCGTCTTGCGACTTTGGCCGATAAGAGATCACGTAAATTGTGTCATATTGTGCATGGAAGAGGGTGTCCTCCAGGTGAAACCGATAGTTGTCGAAGGCTTTTTTACTCAATGGACTGATGTATTTTCGGTCCAGAATTGAAAAGAAGTTATTGTAGAAGGAGAGGGATTGCAATTGCGTATTCAGGTAGCTGAAAAGGGGGTTTGTTGTGCCCGAGATGCGAAATGCTTTCATGGTTTCATGAACCCGGTTGGGCGGTTCAACAAATTTCTCTGTGGCTGTTTCTATAAGAAATACATCGTTTTTCGAGAAGTTTAAGAGCGTTGATTCTACTGGTTTTATGGCTGTAAATGTGGTGTCGAAGTAAGGGCCAAAACGCATTTTGTGGTATCCCTCATAGGCATAACTTTGAAGATTAGCTGGCGACCACTTTTGCCTATTGCCAATGAGCTGCCTGATGATCCGGTCGGCAGGATTTGGCCCAGGGGTAATGGTGGCTTCCTCTAATGAATACGGACTTGGCTTTAACAACCACTCGCTGAAATTTGGAGTGCCTCTGTCAACTATCAGTGTGTCCGAATGAAAACCAACATAGCTTATGATAAACCGTTCCCCGGGCGTTTCTCGGTTTATAACAAGGGTGAACTCTCCCTGTGCATTGGAGGTAACTCCTTTTCCTGTGGTTTGTGCTACAATGTGGGCAAAAGGGAGAGGCGTAAGTGTTTCAGCATTTTTAATCACCCCTTTCAGGGTGTCGGGTTGGGCTTGTAATAATAATGGGAATATCAATAAGCTAATGAGGCAAAGGGTTGTAATCTCTGACTTGCCGCGAATAATGCTTTTGTACAGGGAACGGTACATTGTATTTCCTTCGTTCGTGGTGGATATAGGAAGAAGTTTAAGGCTCCTTCTGCTATAAAAATAGTAAGATATGGAAAGATCACGAAATAAATGTAATTGTTTGTGACAAAAAATTTACCCCGAATAAATCATGAATAGTGTTCGAAGGTGTCCTGAAATAACAAAATGCCGATTAAGGAAGTCGATTCCTTAATCGGATAATTATGAGAAGAGAATAGGAGGGTACTTATTATTTGTTGGTTTGCATTCGAAGAAAACTGATCTCTTTTTCTGTGAGAAAACGATATTTGCCTCGCGGTACATTTTTCTTTGTTAATCCTGCAAAATATACCCGATCCAGTTTCTCGACATTGTATCCCATGGATTCAAAAATACGACGAACGATACGATTTTGGCCTGAGTGGATTTCAATGCCTACCTGGGTTTTATCATCATCTTTCACGTAACTTATGGCATCGGCTGCAATGTGCGTATCTTCCAACTGAATACCATCTGCCACTTTTTGCATGTCGTTTTTCGTCAATGATTTGTCCAGGAATACATGGTAAATCTTGCGTTTTTTGTTTGACGGATGGCTAAGCTTCGAAGCCAATTCTCCATCGTTTGTCAGGAGCAACACACCTGTGGTTTGTCGGTCAAGACGTCCTACAGGGTATACGCGTTCTTTGCATGCGTTTTTTATAATATCGAAAACAGTAAGTCGTCCTTGAGGATCTTTGAGTGTGGTTACACAATTCTTCGGTTTATTCAGTAAAATATAGACTTTGTTTTCGGAATTTAGTTTTTTGCCCTTATAGCGTACATCATCTTTCCGACTCACCCGCAGACCCATTTCTGTAACAATGGTGCCATTTACTGAAATTAATCCTTCTTCAATCAGTTTGTCAGCCTCTCGACGCGAACAAATGCCGGCATTTGCAATAAACCTGTTCAGGCGTATGCCCTCTGATGTGTTGTTTGGGGTATTAGGCTTCTCGCGTTGGTTCCCTTTCTCTCTCCTCATAAGTGCTAAAAATTTGAGCCACAAAGATACATATTATTTTACCTCTTAAAAACTGATAACTGAAAGGAATGAGAAAAGATGGTTGAATGTACACCATATTTCTTTTGAAGCGTTTATCTTTGTTATGCTTTTATTTTCGAACAAAAAATCTTTTCTATATGACATTAATTAAATCAATATCCGGGATCCGCGGAACTATCGGTGGTGTACCTCGCGAAAATTTAACTCCCGATGATGTAGTGAAGTTTGTAAGTGCTTATGGACGATGGCTGAAAGAGGATGTGCAGAAAGATCGGTTGACGGTAATTGTTGGACGCGATGCACGTCCATCAGGCGAAATGGTTGAACGATTGGTGCTTGGTACTTTGGCCGGCATGGGCATTGATGCTGTTACCATAGGCCTGGCCACAACACCTACCACCGAGATGGAGGTTATCAGGCAAGAAGCCGATGGGGGCATTATTCTTACCGCCAGTCATAATCCGAAACAATGGAATGCCTTGAAACTACTAAACAACCGGGGCGAGTTTATCTCGGCTGCCGATGGGGCCAAATTGTTAGCTTATGTTGAGGAGGGCAGTTTTACCTATGCTCAGGTGGATGAATTAGGAAGCCTGAAAACTGAAACCGAAGCCTTGGATTATCATATAAAAGCTATAAAAGCGTTATCATTGGTGGATGTGGAAGCCATTGCAAAGGCCAGGTTTAAAGTGGTTGTTGACGGAGTGAATTCCGTGGGGGGTGTGGCTATTCCCGCCTTATTACGTTCGTTAGGAGTGACGCAAGTACATGAGCTGAATTGCATTCCTGATGGCCAATTTGCTCATAATCCCGAACCCATACCCGAAAACCTGACAGGTATCTCAGCCGCAATGAAGACACAAAAAGCTGATGTAGGGATTGTGGTAGATCCGGATGTGGACAGACTGGCGCTTATCGACGAAAATGGTAATATGTTTGGCGAAGAGTACACATTGGTTGCCGTGGCTGATTATGTGTTAAAGCATACTCCCGGCAATACGGTATCGAATTTATCTAGTTCACTGGCTCTGCGTGATATTACCCAAAAACATAACCAGCAATATACAGCTGCAGCTGTGGGTGAGGTAAACGTGGTAGAAAAGATGAAAGATACCAATGCCATAATTGGTGGCGAAGGAAATGGAGGTATAATCTACCCAGCCTTACACGCCGGTCGGGATGCGCTGGTGGGAGTCGCTTTGTTTCTGACATATCTTGCTAAAGAGAAGATTTCTGTATCGGCCTTACGAAAACGTTATCCGCATTACGAAATTATAAAAAAGAAAATGCCGCTCTCGGCAAATGTGGATGTCGACAGGGTGTTAGCTAATGTGGCGAAGGCCTATGAGCAGTATGAAGTAAATACTATTGATGGGGTGAAGATTGTATTTGACAAGGAGTGGGTTCACCTGCGAAAATCAAATACGGAACCTATTATTCGTATTTATGCTGAGAGTAAAAGTCGCGAGGCAGCTGAAAAATTAGCTGACCAAATAATACAAAAAGTTAATGCACTAAAATAATATCTTTCTGAACTAAACGTTTTAGTGCTGAATGTATCTAACCCTGAAAACCTGATTCATGAAAAATAAATACATTAAATGGGGAGGGCTGGCCCTGCTGGTTCTCATTGGCTTGGTCTTTTTATTTGGTGGCAAGAATACCGATGCCGTCGATATCAAGACAAAGGTGCTGCATGGCAATTTTGAGGTGCTGGTTACCACAACAGGCGAATTGCAAGCGAAAAGCAGTGTTGATATTACCGGACCTGAAGAGCTGCGTAACAGTAGAACCATTCGGTTGCGCGAGATTAAGATTCAGAACCTGGTAGCCGAAGGCACGGTAGTAGATTCCGGAGATTTTGTTGCGGAACTTGACCGTTCTGAAGCATCAAATAGTCTGAAAGACCTGATGGATGAACTGGAGAAGGCCGAATCGCAACACTTGAAAACACAACTGGACACGACTATGACACTTCGCGAGTTACGCGATCAGCTTGTCAATCTCAAGTTTACGCTTGAGGAGAAAGAGATTGTATTGGAGCAAAGTAGATTTGAGCCTCCGGCCACTATTCGTCAGGCCGAGATTGAGCTGGATAAAGCCCAGCGAAACTACAACCAAACGGCTGAGAACTACGGCTTAAAAGTCAGGCAGTCGGTTGCCGATATGCGTGAGGCGGAAATTAACCTGGAAAAAGCGCGCAGAAAAGTGGAGGAACTGAAAAACATCATCAGTAAGTTTACCATATTTGCGCCGCAGTCAGGAATGGTTATCTATAAGAAGGAGTGGGGAGGCGAAAAGCGAAAGGTTGGCTCTTCCATTAACCCTTGGGATATGAGCGTTGCAACGCTTCCTGATTTGGCAAGTATGATTTCCAAAACCTATGTGAACGAGGTGGATATAAGTAAGGTGAAAGAGGGGCAGGATGTACGCATAGGGGTAGATGCATTTCCCGAACGAGGGTATACCGGTGAAGTAACCAGTGTGGCCAATGTGGGCGAACAACTGCCCAATACCGACGCTAAAGTGTTTGAAGTGCTTGTTCGTTTGGAACAAAGTGATACTATCTTGCGTCCTGCTATGACTACCAGTAACGAGATTATTACTCAGACTTTTGAAGATGTCAACTTTATTCCTCTGGAAAGTGTTCATGCAAACGATTCGCTAAGCTTTGTATACCTGCCTACAAAAAGCAAACAAATTGTTTTGCTCGGAGCAGCAAATGAAAACTACGTAATTGTTAAACAGGGACTTGATGAGGGAGACGAGATTTTGTTGTCGGTTCCTGCTGAGCCCGCGAGTTATAAATATACAGGCCTGGAGTTGCTGCCGCTTATCGAAGAACAGCGTGCTAACGAGGAAGCAGCAAAGAAGAAGTCATCAGGCGAGGATAATAATTGGGACACCATTAGAGCCCGTCGTCAGAAGAAATCCTAATCGCTCCGCAGGGAAACATAAAACTGTAGTATGATACGAAGATATTTGCATGATATTGAGATAGCTGTGGAGTCGATTTTGAGCAATAAACTCAAATCGATCCTAACAGCCCTTGGAATCATTTTCGGAGTAGCTGCCGTAATTAGTATGCTGGCCATTGGTAATGGCGCACAGCAAGAGATTCTGGAGCAGATAGAGCTGGTTGGTGTAAATAATATAGTGATTACCCCTACCGAAGATTTTTCCCAAAATGAGAGTGGGGAAGGTCAAAATGGAGAAAGCCAAAAGAATAAGTTCTCTCCCGGGTTAACCATCCACGATGTGGAGGCTATTCAACGGATAGTTCCTTCAGTCAAACGAATTTCACCCGAAATCCAAGTCAACTCCTTTGTTATACAGAACGGACGGCGTGTGCCGGCGAAGGTCATTGGGATCTATAACGATTATTTTGAGCTCTATAATCTGGGTCTGTCACAAGGCGGACTATTTAGCGGCGACCAACTGGAACGGGGATTGCCGGTTTGTGTTATCGGAGCCAATATAGCTTCCAAGGTTTTTAATAAGGAAGATCCCCTTAATAAGTACATAAAGTTTGGCCACGTTTGGTTGAAAGTTGTGGGGGTGCTACAAAAAACAAATGTATCGGTCACGGCTGCCGAAAATGCAGGGGTGAACGTTGTTAACGACAATGTGTTTATTCCTGCCAAAACCATGTTAATGCGCTATGAGAACCGTGCTTTGGTGAATACAAAAAATTCTTCCGGAGGCTCCCGGGGACGGTTTTTCTTTTCGTTTTCCAGCAACGAATCCTCGGGTGAGCGTGGCAATTACCATCAATTGGATAAAATTGTGGTACAAGTAGAAGAAACCGGACAGCTGCAAAGGACTACCGAAATTCTCAGCCGTATGATGGAGCGACGTCATCTTTCTGTTAAAGATTACGAAATCACAGTGCCTGAGTTGTTGTTGAAGCAGCAACAGCGCACAAAGGATATTTTTAATATTGTTTTGGGTGCCATTGCCAGTATTTCCCTTGTGGTTGGCGGTATCGGCATCATGAATATTATGTTTGCTACTGTAATGGAGCGAATTAAAGAGATAGGGATTCGTTTGGCTTTAGGTGCCAAGAAGGCCGATATTATTGCACAATTTCTTTCCGAGGCCATTCTTATAAGTGTTACCGGAGGGCTTATTGGCGTTATTTTAGGGGTAGTGCTTTCTAAGCTTATTACCCGTTTTGCCGATATTCTTACCATTGTTTCGCCCGTATCGGTACTTATTGCTTTTGGCGTAAGTGCGGCTGTGGGGGTGATCTTTGGCTTTTCTCCGGCAAAAAGAGCGGCTCAGAAAGATCCTATCGAATCGTTGCGATATGAATAAAGCTACTCTGGGGGAAGGGGAAACTTGAATTGGAATTGATAACTAACTACTGACTGAAAAAACCGAACGAAAGAGATGAAAAGAATTTTGTTTTGCCTTGTGGTGTGCTTACCCTTATTTGCTACCTCTACACAGGCACAGTATAAAGAAGTACTCACCCTTGAACAGGTGATTCAATTAGCCCGGGAGCAATCCCCGGCGGCTATTTTAGCCAAGCATCAGTTTCGTGCCCAATACTGGCAGTTTCGAACTCACAAAGCAGGCCTGAGGCCTTCGGTGACCTTGAACCTGGATTTTCCCCAGTTTAACCGATCGCTTCAGAAATATAAGAATCCCGATGGCTCGTACACGTATCTTGAGGACTTTGCCAATACTACAACGGCCTCGGTAAGCATGAATCAGAACATTGGCCTGACCGGAGGCCAGTTATTTGTTCGTTCCGATTTGCAACGCCTTGATGAATTTGGAGACATTGATAATCATTCCTATATGTCAACTCCAATAAGTGTGGGGTATCGACAACCCATTTTGTTTTTTAATGAGTATAAATGGGCTAAGAAGATCGAACCACTAAGGTATGAGCAGGCCGAGAAACAATATGTTGCTACGATGGAAGCGGTAGCCGCTAAGGCTGCTCAAGACTTTTTTAGTCTTGCATTGGCCCAACAGACACTGGCCGAGGCGAAGGTGAATTACAGCAATGCTGACACCCTTTATAAAATAGCACAAGGACGCTACGAGATTGGAACCATTGCTGAAAATGAGCTGATGCAGATGGAATTGTCGTTTCTGAATGCCGGACGCAACCTAAACCAGGCACGGGTTGATCTGGAATATGGAAAGTTAAAGCTGCGATCCTTTCTTGGATTTAATGAGAAGGTCGATCTTCAGTTGATCATCTCCAAAGAGATTCCTGATGTTAATGTGGAGTATGAACAAGCTCTTGCATTGGCTGAAAGTAATAATCCCCAGGTAATGGGGTTTGATTTGTCGTTGGTTGAGTCGGAGAGAGAGGTGGCAGCGGCACGTGCTGAAAAAGGGTTGAAGGCCGACTTGTTTGCCAGTTTTGGTTTAACACAACGGGCGCAGGATTTTGATGAGGTGTATATCAATCCCCAGGATCAGCAAGGATTTCGTGTAGGTATTGAAATGCCCTTGCTTGACTGGGGCCTTGGAAAAGGACGATACAAAATGGCACAAAGCGACTTAGAGGTGACACGTGCAACGGTGAAACGCGACCAGATAGACTTCCGCCAGAGTCTGTTTGTACAGGTAATGCAGTTTAACCTGCAGGATGACCAATTGGCTATTGCTGCCAAATCCGATACCATTGCTCAAAAACGATATGATCTTACCAAACAACGTTTTTTGATTGGGAAAGTGGATGTGTTGGATTTGAATGTGGCCCTGGAAGAAAAGGATAGAGCTAAAAAAGAGTATGTTCGGCAGTTAAGCCAATATTGGTCCGATTACTTTGCACTTCGACAGCTTACCTTATATGATTTTCTGAAGAAGGAGGAGCTATCTGCCGATTTTGAACAGTTGGTGGAGTAATTTTTTGGAAAGATAGGCTAGCGAAACTTCCGGCGATTTTTTGTCGGAAGTTTTTCTTTTACCAATCTTTGTTGCTAACTTCAGCCCTTTAAAACAATCGTTTCTTGAAAAAAAAATTATCTTTGCACGATAATTTGCGTGAAATGTAAATATTATAATAGAAATCTAAAATAAAGTACAAATGCAGATTAAAGGAGCAATTCGATTTCTGGCCATTGCCATGACAATCATTGTCGTGTACTATTTATCATTTACTGTAATTTCCAGTAAAGTGCGTCAGGATGCCGAGCAATATGCTATTGAGCGTTCTGATGACCCAAATAATCCTGACCAGGAACTGATGAATCAGTACCTCGACTCCATGAAGAGTGAAGTGGTTATGGATATTGGGTTTAAAGAGTACACATTTCAGGAGACTCGGGAGCGGGAAATCAACCTGGGACTCGACCTGAAAGGTGGAATGAATGTAATTTTGGAAGTGTCCGTTGAGGACATTATTAAGTCCATGGCCAATCATTCGCAGGATACTACTTTCCGAAAAGCTATAGAGCTTGCAAAGGAGTATAAGAAAGAAAGCCGTGAGGACTTTGTAACCCTCTTTGGAAGAGCTTTTGAAGAGGTTGACCCCAACGCACGACTCGCAGCTATTTTTCGTACCATTGAGTTGAAAGATAAAATTGCTATTGATGCTTCCAATCAGGAAGTATTGAAAGTGATTCGTTCGGAAGCTAATGATGCTATTGATAACTCATTCAATATTATTCGCAGTCGTATCGACCGTTTTGGTGTAGTACAACCTAATGTTCAGCCGTTGGAAACCGCTGGACGTATTTTGGTGGAACTTCCGGGGGTGAAAGATCAGGAGCGTGTACGTAAACTGCTACAAGGATCTGCTAATCTGGAATTCTGGGAAACATATACCAATGAGGAGGTATATCCTATGTTGGTGAAGGCGAATGAAAGAATTAAGAGCATTGAGGATGCTCAACAGGAACTCTCCGAGGAGGAGGTTGAAGATGCCCCTGCTCAGGAAGAGGTTGTTGAGTCAGATGCTGATGCTGACCAGACAGAAGAGGAAGAGGGAGAGGAATCTTTACTGGACCAATTGGAAAAGGAGCCTGCGGCTACCGACAGTACACAGATGACCAATGAGGAAATTGCGAAAAACTATCCTTTGTTTGCTGTATTACAGCCAAGCATTCATCCCCAGTCAGGACAATTGATGGGGGGCTCGGTTGTGGGAATGGCTCACTACAACGATACCGCAAAAGTACGCGATTACTTGTCAATGCCTCAAGTACAAAGCCTTTTCCCCCGCGACATAAAGTTCTTTTGGCATGTTAAGCCTTATAAATATGATGAGTCCGAAAGCTATTACGAACTACACGCTATAAAGGCAACTGGTCGCGACGGGCAGGCACCCTTAGATGGCGATGCCATTACCGACGCACGTTCAGAGTTTGGGCAAAACCAGGCCAATGCACAGGTTACCATGTCAATGGACGCAGAAGGTGCCAAAACATGGGCTCGATTAACCAAGAACAATATTGGGGGCTTTATTGCTATTGTGCTCGACGGTTATGTGTATTCCGCACCGCGTGTGAACTCTGAGATTCGAGGAGGAAATTCTCAGATTGAAGGTGACTTTAGTATTGCAGAGGCAAAGGACTTGGCTAACATTCTGAAGTCTGGTAAAATGCCTGCTTCAGCTAACATCATTCAGGAAGAGATTGTGGGGCCTTCATTAGGACAAGAGGCGATTGATGCAGGTTTAACCTCTTTCTTTATCGCTTTTATTGTTATTCTGCTGTACATGATTTTTTATTATAGCCGTAAAGCTGGTTTGGTTGCCGATATTGCCTTGATAATTAACATGTTCTTTATATTAGGTGTGTTGGCTTCTTTAGGTGCCGTATTGACCTTGCCTGGTATTGCCGGTATTATTCTGACAATTGGTATGTCGGTGGATGCCAACGTGCTGATATATGAACGAATCCGTGAAGAGCTTTCCGCCGGAAAAGGGATTAAACTTGCGGTAAAGGATGGCTACAAAAATGCTTATTCAGCTATTTTGGATGCGAACATCACTACTTTCCTTACAGCTCTTATTCTGTACACCTTTGGAACAGGACCTATTAAAGGATTTGCCACTACTTTGTTAATCGGTATTATTACTTCGCTGTTTACAGCTATCTTTATAACCCGTTTGATTTTTGAATGGTATCTGAAGCGCAATAAAACCATTACCTACGATACGAAACTTACTGCTAATGCCTTTAAAAATGCAGCAGTGAAGTTCCTTGAAAAACGTAAGATGTTTTACATCATTTCCGGAGCTGTTATCCTTATTGGTGTAGGTTCACTTGTTACCCGTGGATTGAATGAAGGAGTGGATTTTGCCGGCGGTCGTAATTACATTGTACGCTTTATGGATACCGATGAGGTAAATACTGTAGAGGTGGGTAATTTATTGGAAGAGCAGTTTGGTGATGCACCGGTAGTAAAGACTTTTGGTGATGCCAATCAGGTAAAGATTACCACGAAATATAAGATCGACGATGAAAATCCGGAAGTGGACAGAGAAATCGAACAACTGTTATACTCCGGGCTCAAGCCTATTATGGGTGATGATGTTTCCTTCGAGGAGTTCAATACTGAATACAAGAAGAGCTCACAGAAAGTTGGACCTACCATCGCCGATGATATTAAGGTACAAGCCATTTGGGCTATTTTGTTTTCGTTTATTGTAATCTTCTTATACATATTCATCCGTTTCCGTAACTGGCAGTATGGACTGGGTGCGCTTGCCGCGGTTGTGCACGATGTGCTCATTATTTTAGGTATCTTCTCACTGTTTTATACCATCGTTCCATTCTCTATGGAAATTGATCAGGCCTTTATTGCGGCCATTCTTACAGTGGTGGGATACTCTATTAACGATACCGTGGTTGTGTTTGACCGTATTCGTGAGTATACAACACTCTATCCAAAACGCGATAGAAAAACCATTATCAACCTTGCCCTTAACAGTACCTTAAGTCGTACATTTAGTACATCACTTAGTACATTCGTTGTATTGCTTACTATCTTCATATTTGGAGGTGAAGTAATCCGAGGTTTTGTCTTTGCATTGTTAATTGGTGTTGTTGTGGGTACGTATTCATCGCTCTTTATTGCAAGTCCGGTGGTATATGATACCGTTCACAAGGATGCAGACAAGAAGAAAGGGAAAAAATAAGGATTGAATTCTCTATATAATATACAGGCTGTCCGGATGGGCAGCCTGTTTTTTTGGAAAAAAATATAGAAGTGGTGAACAAATATCGATGCATTCCTATATATTCGTAACACCTTTTTAATTCACATGGCTATGCTGTTATTTATAAGTGGACAGGAAATATTTGTCATTTTTTTAATTGTTTTGTTGCTTTTTGGTGCCAATAAGTTGCCGGAAATAGCCCGTGGCCTTGGGAAAGGAGTGAATGAATTCCGTAAAGCCACCGACGATATTAAACGAGAGATGCACTCAGAGGTATCCCAGATAAAGGAGAAGGTGGAAGAAACATGGAAGGATGAAGAGAGCCACTCCGAGAAAGAGGATCCAACCGATACCAATAATCTACAAGGATAATGAGTTATTTGTTTTTGATTAGCGGCTTGGTGCTGCTGGTGTTTAGCGGAGATTTTTTGGTAAAAGGGAGTGTCTCGCTGGCGGGGCATTTTCGTCTCTCAAAATTGGTGGTGGGCATTGTTATTGTATCCATAGGTACTTCGGCGCCGGAATTGGTTGTTAGTGTTAATGCTGCTCTCAGTGGACATCCCGATATATCATTGGGAAATGTTATCGGTTCAAATATCTCCAATATTGCACTTGTGCTGGGCTTAACGGCTATTATTATGCCGGTTCAGGCAAAACGCAAAGGAGTAGTCATCGATTGGGCCATGATGATGTTTGCCAGTGTACTTTTATACCTTTTTGCCCTTGATGATGTCATTAGTTTTTGGGATGGCAGCCTGTTTTTACTCTTGTTATTTATTTATATAACCTACTCGATATACATATCCCGACGTGAAAATAAAAAATTGGGACAGGTACATGTTAAACCTACTCAAACTCTCATTGTCTCACTAATGTTCGTAGGCGGTGCCGCCATAGGTTTGGTAGTAGGCGCCGACTTGCTGGTTAGGGGAGCCATTGGAGTGGCCCGGCAGTTTCAGGTGGATGAACGCGTAATTTCTGTCTCTGTGGTAGCTTTTGGAACAAGTGTTCCCGAACTGGCAACCTCCATAATGGCAGCAATACGCAAAGAGATTGACATCTTTATCGGAAATATTATTGGTTCCAATATCTTTAATATTCTGGCCATCCTCGGAATTACCGGGTTGATAAAAAATATAGAAGTAAACCCTTCAACCCTTTCAAATGATCTCATTTGGATGCTGGGGATTTCTTTCTTATTGTTTCTCTTTTTGCTTCCTCTCCGCAAACGAACAATAGGCCGGTGGCAAGGAATGGTATTTGTTTCGCTGTATAGCGTATTTATTTTCCTTGTCTTTGCCGCCTGATGAATGGGGATTTCTAAGGGGATAAATTATGAGAATACACATGTTAGTCGGAGCTTTGCTCCTTATTTTTCTGTCGCAAGTTGCCTTTTCAGCAAATCGCAGCCGCACCAAAGCTGATAGTTTATATAAAAGCCGCCATATGGAGGCTCTACGTATTAGTCAACAAGTAAAGATCGACGGGAACTTGAGTGAACCCTTCTGGCAGGATGCTTCTGCTGCCTCCGGATTTTATACTTACGAACCCACCATGGGGATGCCTGCAAGCCAAAACTCTCAGGTGAAAATGGCCTATGATGATAATGCCATTTACATCGCTGCAAAACTGTTTGATTCCTCTCCCGATAGTATTTTAACAGGTCTTAGTAAACGTGATGAATATATTGTTAATGCCGATCGTTTTTGGATAACATTAAATCCTTATAACGACGGGAAAAATATTTTTCGCTTTGAAGTGACAGCTGCTAATGTCCAAACCGACATACGCATCTCCGACGGTCGACACGACCGGGCTTGGAATGCCGTATGGGAAAGTGAAGTGAGAATAACTGATGATGGTTGGTTTGTGGAGTTGCGAATTCCTTATGATGCCATTCGTTTTCCGGGAACACAACATCAACTTTGGGGTGTTAATTATTGGCGACAAGTGGCCCGAAGTCGAGAAGTCTGCACTTGGAATTTTGTGGATCGTACCCTCGAGGATCAAGGGAGTCAGGTGGGGCTTATACATGGTATCTCTGATATTAAAGCTCCGTTTCGGCTGGCTCTTTTTCCCTATACCTCAGCCTACCTGAATAAAGATAGTGAAAGCACCTCTTACAGCTATTCCGCAGGGATGGATTTGAAATATGGTATTAACGAGAGTTTTACCCTGGATATGATTCTTATTCCTGATTTTGGCCAACGTAAATCCGATAATAAAGTACTCAACTTATCGCCCTTTGAGGTGAAGTATAATGAGAATCGGCCCTTTTTTACCGAAGGTATCGACCTGTTTAATAAAGCCGGTCTCTTCTACTCACGGCGTATTGGAGCGCAACCAGGAGGGTATTATGATGTTGAAAATGACTTGGAACAGGGCGAGACAATTGAAGACAATCCGCAGGAGGCAAAATTAATCAATGCCACAAAGATTAGTGGACGAAATAAAAAAGGGTTGGGAATAGGCTTTTTTGAAGCAATAACAGCTAATACCTATGCAGTCATCGAGAAGAAGGAAGGAGGGGAGCGTAAGTATCTCACAGAACCCCTTACCAACTATAACATGCTTGTAGTAGACAAAAATTTTGGGGATTACTCCTATGTAAACCTGATAAATACCAATTATTATCAACCGGATACGCGTGAAATGGCAAATGTTGCGGGGTCAGCTTTTAAACTTTCGGACAGGGATAATGTATTTGCCTTTCAGGGGGTAGCTTCCTACAGTACTGTTTATGATGAACTTTCCAATGCCCCGGAGGCCGGTCAGCGTTTAGATGTGAGGATGGGCAAAGTAAGCGGGCAACTGCAGTACGATTATCGATTGAAGTTAATGACGGAGGAGTACACACATAATTATATGGGGTATCTACGTCGAAATAACCAGTTGGCTCACGAAGTCGGCTTCCGCTATGGCGTTTATGAACCTCATGGTATTTTCATGAGCTGGTCAACGAACCTGGATGCTGAGTATGAAAGTTTATGGAAACCTCGCCGGTTTACTAGCTTGCACCTTCAGTGGAATGCACGTGCAACTTTTGCCAACTATATGTCGATGGGGGTTTGGTCGAGTTTTAGCCCCATGGAGCGAAATGATTATTATGAAGCGCGACAAGAAGACTTTAAGGTATTTGATCGGCCTGCGTCCTACTGGTATAAGTTTTGGTTTTCATCTGATTATCGGAAAACGTTTGCCCTCGATGCACAAATTGGAACTTCCAAGGGCTATGCACACGGGTTTTTTTATCGTCTCAGGCCTCGTGTGCAGGTGAGCGATAAAATGAATTTTCACTATACCTTTGACTATGATGAACGAACAGGTGAGCGCGGCTATGTTACGGAGCTCACTTCTGCCGCCGATACCGCTATTGTTTTTGGAAAACGTAACAAGCAAACCATAACTAATTCTTTGGAAAGTTCCTATGTGTTTAATAATAAGACCTCTTTAACTCTTAATATGCGGCACTACTGGTCTGAGGTAGACTATAACCGGTATTATTTGCTCCAGGCTAGTGGTGATCTTGCCGATACTGATAGGTATGACGAAAACAGCGACTTTAATTTTAATGTTTTTAATGTTGATCTGGTTTTTTCGTGGAACTTTGCTCCTGGAAGCTTCTTTAATATCGTTTGGAAAAATTCCATACTGCAGGAAGGCGAGATATTAAACGATCAGTTTTATAATTTTAGCCGAAATTTTGAGGAAACTTTCCGGTACGAAAACATGGCTAATAGTTTATCTTTTAAGATCTCCTATTACTTGGACTATAAACAACTTTTTAATCGTCGTGGTCAGGATGCTGCTACCTGATAGCGATTGACTTTATAGAAAATCACTATTGTTCGGTAATCCTACATGCTATTCGTTTAGATTGCTGAATTACGTTACCAATGACGAGTATTTAGAACAAAGTAATAAGCTAAAACTTCAATAGATTATTCCGCCTTGCTAAGATAGCTTTGGCAACTCTTTTTTCTGCCTGGTGAATTGTAATGAAATTGTTGTATTTTAGTGCCTCAAGAATTTACAGGCATGATAAAAGCACAGCAGATAGAGAAATCGTATGGAAAGCTAAAGGTTTTAAAGGGGATTGATCTTACCGTGGAGCAAGGAGAGGTGTTGTCGATTGTTGGTGCCAGTGGAGCCGGAAAAACTACCTTGCTGCAAATTTTGGGAACTTTAAGCCGACCCGAATCAGGCACATTGGTCTACGACGATGTGGAGGTAAACACCCTGCGCGACGCTGCCCTTGCCGACTTTCGAAATCGGCATATGGGATTTGTTTTTCAGTTTCATCACCTTTTGCCAGAGTTTACAGCCCTAGAAAATGTATGTATCCCTGGTTTTATTGGTAAGCGAGACAGGAAGGAAGTGGAAGATCAGGCACGTGAACTGCTGAGCTTCTTGAAACTCGAAAATCGCTTGTCGCATAAGCCTAAAGAAGTCTCTGGTGGTGAGCAACAGCGTGTAGCCGTGGCTCGTGCGTTGTTAAATAAACCGAAGGTATTGTTTGCCGATGAACCTTCAGGAAATCTTGATTCCCAAAATAAGGATGAGTTACATAAACTCTTTTTTGAGTTGCGCGATAAGTACAACCCTTCCATAATTATTGTTACGCACGACGCGCAATTAGCCGATATGGCCGACAGAAAATTGGTCATGAAAGACGGTATGTTTGTTTCGTAGATCTGGCTGTTATACTTTGAAAAGGGGAGTCTTTTATGTCGTTAAGCGTTAATGTACCTTTCCCGGAGCTTAAAGAGTTTTTAGAGGAGAAATATTTCCAGTATGCTACCAAGAGCTTTATTGAGCGTGATCCTATTTCCATTCCGCACAGTTTTACTAAACCTCAAGATATAGAGATTGCCGGATTTCTATCGGCTACACTTGCCTGGGGACAGCGGGCAACCATCATTAAGAATATGCACAAATTACTGGCGTTGATGGAGCATGCTCCCTACGAGTTTCTTATGCAAGCTCATGAGGAGGATTTTATGCGTTTTCAACAGTTTGTGCATCGAACCTTTAATGGGGAGGATTGCCGGTTCTTCCTACGGGCTTTGCAGTATATTTATCGCACGGGTGGGGGACTAGGACAGGTTTTTCAAGAGGGCTGGAACGAGACGAAAAGTATGCCACAAACTATTGCCCGCGTGCGAGAGCAATTTTTTGCCATTGACCATCCTCTGCGATCGCGCAAGCATTTTGCCGATGTCCAAAAAGGCTCAGCCGGCAAGCGACTGAATATGTACCTGCGATGGATGGTGCGCCCCGTAGATGGAGGCGTTGACTTTGGCTTGTGGCCCGGAATACCTAGTTCGGCTCTCTATTTGCCTTTGGATGTGCACAGCGGTCGCGTAGCTCGTAAATTAGGGTTGCTTACACGCAAGCAAAACGATTGGAAAGCCGTTGATGAGGTTACGAGTAATCTTCGTAAACTGGATCCTGTGGATCCGGTGAAGTATGATTACGCGCTTTTTGGTTTGGGTGTTTTTGAAAAGTTCTAGCATGGCAGCAAATCCCTACTTCCGTTTTAAGCAATTTACCGTGTGGCACGACAAGTGTGCTATGAAAGTGGGCACCGACAGTGTTTTGCTGGGTGCCTGGTGCGAGTTGCCGCAGGCTGCCCGCGTATTGGATATTGGTGCCGGAACAGGGCTGTTGTCCCTGATGATGGCACAAAGAGGTGCCCACAAGGTAGATGCTGTGGAGATAAACCCTTATGCAGCCTTGCAAGCCCGTGAAAATGTGTTGAATAGTCGCTGGTCGGGAGAAATAACCGTTTATAATCAACCATTACAAATGTTTGAAACGCAAAATTCGGGGTATGATGTAATTTTGACGAATCCCCCTTTTTTTCACGAGAGCTTTTTGCCATCGACAGATGCCCGGGCACAGGCCCGGCATAGTACCCAATTGCCACTTACTGCTCTGCTTACAGCTGTAGCAAACTTGCTAAACAGTAAGGGACTTTTTCATATTGTGTTACCTGCCGAACAAATGTTGCTTTTTTTAGAGAAAGCTGCCACTCACCACTTGTATCTTAATGGGTGCTTATACGTGCATCCACGCCCCGAATCGCCGGCCAATCGTGTACTAATGACCTTAAGTTATACCAAGAAAAAACCGGGAGCCGACAAATTATCCATTCGTCAGTCCCGGAGTAATGATTATCACAAGGCCTATTTAGATCTTACCCGTGAATTTTATTTGTATGCCTAATGCAGGGGGATCTCTTCTTCAATGAATTCAATGCCAAAATCCTTTAGTTCGTTCAAAACCGGTTGGTAAATATCGGGTTTGGTCGGAATCACCACTCCTGTGGCTTTAATTGTTCCGGTTAGGAGTAACTTGGTGGCAATCGCCACGGGGATGCCAACAGTTATGGACATGGCTGTATGCACTTTGTCTTTGCCTCTGACTATGAGGGAGGAGAGTTTGCGTTTGCGTTCCCCCGATTTGTTTGTATAATCAAACTGGTGCTGCATCACGATCATATCTTTATCATGTTCCCCCAGAGCCCATTTTTCAACCAGTAGTTTTTGTAATACTTGAGCCGGTGTGCCCTCTTTTAGCCCGATGGGGGTTTCGTTAAATATCCCCAACCAGGTAAGTTTTTGCATCACTTCATCGTGTGGAGGAAGATTCAGGTAGGAGGCCAGTTTTTCTTCCGTACTTGTGCCTCCATCCGCGGGGAGAAAGCTTTCCATGAAATCGCGGTAGGTCATTTTTTCTATCTGATCCAGCTTATAGGTATCGTCTGTGGCGCCTAGCTGCACAAAAACATTCCAGGCATCGCAGTAGCCGGGTCGGCGTAGAGTGCCTCTTAATATCGTTGGAATATTGGGAAGATCATAGGTTTCCCGGTAGCCCAGCGAATCGCGATTGGGGTACATCTCAAAGTTGCCCAGATCCAGCACGCTTAGTGATCTGTAGCGTCGGAAAAGTTGATGATAAGGCACATATTTTACCTGTCCCTTTTCCAAATAGCGGGCAGTGGATTGGCCTGCTACCACAACATTACGAGGATTCCAGGTGAATTTGTAATGCCAGGGATTGGTGTCGTATTCAGGGGCAATTAATCCGCCGGTGCTTGAGTAGAAAGCTTCAAGTGTACCGCCTTCGGCTTTTATTTGGTCAATTACTTGCATAGCCGACATGTGATCGATACCCGGATCTACGCCAATTTCATTTAATAGCAAAAGCCCCTTGTTTTTAGCCTCTTCATTCAGGGTCTTTACTTCTGCCGACACATAGGAGGCTGTAATCATGTGTTTGTTATGAGCCACGCAAGTGTTGGCCACCATCGGGTGGAAACGTGCTGGTAACATGGAGATAATGACAGTGGCATTGGCTACTTCATCGGTTACCTGCTGTTCGTTGAAAACGTCGAAAGCAAAGGCTTCACCATGTTTGTGAGTCCCGATTTTTTGCTGGGCCGTAGCTAAGTCTTTATCTCCCACACGCACTATCCATTGGTGTTTGGGAGCGTTATCTAACAGGTATTGAATTAGGCTGGAAGCCGATAAACCGGCTCCTAAGATGAGAATTTTGTTCATAAGAACGATTTTAGGGTTATTACACACACTGCTTCCAGGGTAATTGTTTCTGAAGCGTACCTGAAAATTATAATTTTTTTTGCACGAAGCAACACAATTGGTCCATTTTATTTGGCCTTGAGGGCAAATTGTGTTTGAAAGAGCGTTTTTATGCGTATATCAGGCAATTGATGGAAAAGAAAAGAGGGTATCTGTGTGGGATACCCTCTTTATAGCATTTTCTTGTTAGGAAAGTTGATTGTCTGTGTGTGTGAAATTTTGAAATTTCAGAATTGTTGCTTATATTTATAGCAACGAATTTAACCCCTAAAAATTTATCTATTCGAAAATGCTAAGAAATCCTTGCTAACCCCATGCAAGGATTTTTTTCTTGACACAAATCTACGCTTTTTTCTATACGCAGTACATAACAGGGACATGTTGTGAAAAATGTTTTTCTGTTATTGCAATAACAGAAAAACATAAAGTGCTAAAATAAAGATGTTTGATATTGTGTTTTCGAACTCGAGGTATCGATTATTTTACTTTTTTTAACAATTTATTAAGATTCGTTGTTGTTCATAAATCCTTAATTATTCCCTTTTATTTGTAGCCTGATACTGGTTTATAGTATTATTTTTGCTTTTTAACGTGAAATAGTCGGGTTACTATTGATTTTAAACTAGATATATTTTGGCTAAAGCAACTAAGAAAAGTTCGGAAACCCCTTTAATGCTGCAATATTTCTCCATTAAGAAGAAACACCCCGATGCATTGTTATTATTTCGGGTGGGAGATTTTTATGAAACATTTGGAGAGGATGCTGTTAAGGCATCACGTATCTTAGGAATTACATTAACAAAACGTGCCAATGGAGCTGCCTCCTATGTCGACTTGGCAGGGATTCCTTATCATGCGTTGGAGACCTATTTACCCAAACTGATACGGGCCGGTCAACGAGTAGCCATTTGTGAGCAACTGGAAGATCCTAAGAAAACAAAGAAAATTGTTAAGCGGGGTGTTACGGAGTTGGTTACTCCCGGAGTGGCTTACAACGATAATGTGCTGGAGCATAAAGAGAATAATTTTTTGGCCGCTCTACATTTTGGGAAAGAATTGGGCGGTGTAGCTTTCATGGATATTACTACAGGCGAGTTTTTCACGGCTGAAGGGAGCTATGAGTATATCGACAAACTTATGAGTAGTTTTCAGCCGAAAGAGGTGCTCTTTGAGCGCAGTAAGCACTCGCTTGTTGAATCGATTATTGGCAGCAGGTATTATACCTATAAAATGGACGACTGGGTGTTTGTTGAAGAAACCGCCCGCGAAAAACTGAAAGAAAAGTTTCAGACCCAGAGCCTGAAAGGTTTTGGTATTGATGAAATGAGCTATGGCATCATTGCTGCCGGAGCTATTTTGCAATACCTCGATCTTACCGAACATCAACGAACCACCCATGTAACTACCATAAAACGCATAGAAGAGGAACGTTTTGTGTGGCTCGATAAGTTCACGATACGTAATCTGGAACTTTTTTATTCGGTGAACGAAGGGGCCAAAACCCTTGTGGATGTAATCGATCGTACCATATCGCCTATGGGCGGGCGCATGTTAAAGCGATGGGTAGCGCTGCCACTGAAAGAACAACAAGCCGTGCAGGAGCGTCTGGATGTGGTGGAACATTTTTTGCACGATGCCGATTTTTCTGAAGTTATTGCTGAGCACCTTGAGCAGATTGGCGATTTGGAGCGCCTTACTTCCAAAATAGCTACCGGGCGTATCAATCCACGGGAACTCAATCAACTGAGGTTGGCACTTACGGCTATCGAACCCGTAAAGAGTGTCTGTTTAGCCTCAAATAATCAAGCGTTAAAGCAAATTGGTGATCAATTAAATCCTTGTTTGAATATACGTGAACGAATTGCGGCTGAAATTGAACCCGACCCACCTGCCCAACTAAATAAAGGACATGTGATTGCTCGTGGAATATCGCCCGAGCTTGACGAGTTGCGGGATATTGCCCACTCTGGAAAGGATTATCTGGCCCAATTAAAGGACCGGGAAGTGGAACGTACCGGCATAACTTCCCTGAAAATTAGTTTTAATAATGTATTTGGTTATTACATTGAGGTGCGTAATACCCATAAAGATAAAGTACCTGAGGATTGGATTCGTAAACAGACCTTGGTAAATGCCGAACGATATATAACGGAAGAGTTAAAAGAGTACGAAGAGAAAATTTTGGGGGCTGAGGAGAAATCGCTGGTGCTGGAGACAGAATTATTTACGAAACTGGTGGCGTCGCTAACCGATTATATTTCTGCCATACAGTTAAACGCATCGCTTATTGCCCGCCTGGATTGTTTGTTTTCCTTTGCCATGGTGGCACGTGATCATAATTATGTAAAGCCTCAGGTGAACGACAGTTTGGTCATCGATATCAAGGAAGGACGTCACCCGGTTATTGAACAACAGTTGCCCATTGATGAGCGTTATGTGACAAATGATGTGCGGTTGGATTCGGAGAATGAGCAAATCATTATGATAACAGGGCCGAATATGTCGGGTAAGTCAGCCTTGCTACGACAAACGGCACTTATCACCTTGCTGGCTCAGATGGGGAGTTTTGTGCCGGCTAAATCGGCAGAAATTGGCTTGGTAGATAAGATCTTTACCCGCGTGGGCGCTTCCGACAATATCAGCATGGGAGAATCCACATTTATGGTGGAGATGCATGAGGCAGCAAGTATTCTGAATAATGTGTCGGAACGAAGTCTGATTCTTCTGGATGAGATAGGGCGTGGCACCAGTACGTACGACGGTATCTCCATTGCCTGGTCGATGGTGGAGTATCTGCATGAGCACCCCAGGGCAAGGGCTAAAACTTTGTTTGCCACCCACTATCATGAGCTGAATGAGATGGAAAAATCGTTCAGTCGGATTCGAAATTTTAATGTTTCGGTAAAGGAGTTGGAGGATAAGGTGATCTTCTTACGAAAATTGAAGGCTGGAGGTAGTGAGCATAGTTTTGGTATTCACGTAGCTCGTATGGCTGGTATGCCCAAAAGTGTTGTGAAACGCGCGAATGATATTTTGAAAGATCTGGAGAGTGCAAACGGGAAATCAGCCGTATCTAAGCCTGTAACCAATATCGCTTCGCATCGCGAAGGGTTGCAGACCACCATTTTTCAGCTTGATGATCCGGTGCTCAAGCAGATTCGTGACGAGATAAAGTCGTTGGATGTAAACAATCTTACGCCTGTGGAAGCCCTGAATAAGCTAAATGAAATCAAGAAACATATTGGCTTATAGCGAGTCAGGAAATTTCGGTGATTTTTTCGAGGGTTTTTTTTGCAGAAAGGAAAATATTCCCCATATTTGCACCGCAATAACGCGAGAATAGCTCAGTTGGTAGAGCACAACCTTGCCAAGGTTGGGGTCGCGGGTTCGAGTCCCGTTTCTCGCTCTTTTTTGATCCGCCCAGATGGCGGAATTGGTAGACGCGCTGGACTTAAAATCCAGTAGCCATTATTGGCTGTGCGGGTTCAAGTCCCGCTCTGGGTACATTTCAAAATTACAATTGCTTAAAACCGTGTCATTTATATGATGCGGTTTTTTGTATTTCCCCACATGTTCCCCACAATTCAAAATTTTTGACGAAAAAAGGGAATTCCACCCGTTGGCAAAACTCCCCTTTTATCAAATCTGGACTTCAAAGATACAACTCTTATTCCCCTTCTTCAAAAAACAGCATCAAATAAGAATGCAGGTTTCTTTGTCGGAAACCAAGGTTTTTTATGTACTCTGGGCTGGCCTTAATGGCCTCCTCTCTCATTGCTGGGGTCATTTTCTGCCATAGTTCAAAGCTTTCCCTCTTATGGGATGAAGTTTTTCCGAATCCTGTTGCTTTGTGGCAAACTTCCCAGAATGAGTTAAACCCAGTGCTTTCATATTCCTTGTCGTATTTCTTACGTAATTCCCCCCTTTCCTTTCCGGTCATTTTCTGTTTGGGATGCTCTGGCTCCCCTTCTGCTTCTTTCGTGTTATACTCATGCACTTCCATTGTTTCCGGCAAATCGCTAACCTCAACATCTTTAAGCTGATGGGTGAAAGCAAAGTGAGTAAACAAATTTCGGTCAATAACTCCAATAGGGTAGTACTGGCCGTCGTGTTCGACAATCAGGCGGTTTGTTCGGTTCTCTTCTTTGGTGGAATGGAACAGCTCCCGGATGTCAACGTCTAAGGCATTTGCTATTCTTGCTAGTACTTCATACCTCGGCTGTCTTTTTCCGTTTACAATTAAGCTAAATGCGTTTCCTGTAATGCTTAGTTTTTCTGCTATCTCTTTACTTGATAGGTTTTTTTCCTTAATAATCTCTTTTATTCTCAGCATGATTCTAAATGTTAAATTATATCAATTCCGATAATTCCTGTCTAAACTACAAAATTATATCAATTCCGATAATTATTTGCCAAATTATTTTCGTTTTTGTTTGTTTGAGTTATCGCAACCGTTATATTTGTGCTTTGTTGTTTGACAAATACGATAATTTTAATAAACTTTTTGCATATGTGTAAATCAAACCAGAACGCTCGGAGGCCTATCGGTTTTCAACAGAAACACCAAAACCAGCTAACACACGTTCCCCGAACTGAATCCGGTTCGTGTGATATTCCGACTTTTAAAAATGCATATTGGGAAGCCATTCAAAAGATAACACGTGAGTTTATTGAGGCTGAAACCAAAGGTCACGGCAATTCCTTTTTGCAATTCAAGAAAAAATACGAGGCTGCTTGTGCTCTTTACCGGGATGAAAAGAAAGATTTGCCCGGGCAGATTTCAGAATTTAAGCACAGATTATTGGATATTGAGCCGTGAGTTTAATCAATGCACAAATAACAGAGAATTTTATGTAGCAGTGAGAGCCGGACAATCAATCCGGCTTTTTTCGTTCCTGTTCCATCTGCTTTATAAGCTCTTCTCGCTCTCTTCTTTCTTCTGGAGTCATGGCTTTCAGTTCATTTTCAACCTGCATACCAAAGGCTTCATTTTCGGCCTCTATACGGTCAGCCCATCCGGCCAATGATTTTCGCCTTTTCTCCTTTTCCACCTCCGGAAGTGCGTCCCATTCTTTTTGTCGCTGGTCTGATTCTTTGCAGAATTTTTCAAAATCAAAATCTTTCATGCTGTTTTACTCTTTTTGTGTTACCT
>JAWOEH010000131.1:0-27510 GCA_046482855.1 Bacteroidales bacterium
AAAAAATCCTTTATCTTTGGTCTCCAAAAAAACAACCTATGCCCTACCAACATGAATCCTCCTTAGGCCGCTTAACGCAATTGGCCTCCAAAAGCATGGGTCATCGACTCGATGCCCTTTTTGACGAAGCACAACTTCCGTACACATCCGATAACTGGACTGTCCTTTCGTTCCTGCACAGATTTACCTCAGCTAATCAACGAGACATTGCCTACTTTATGGGCAAAGACAAAGTAACGCTAAAACGTTTGCTCGATAAAATGGAGAAGGAAGGATTGCTATCCCGCACACCCTGGTCGGAAGACAGACGCTACAACATTGTGGCATTAACCAGCAGAGGTGAATCCGTATACAACAATCTGGCACCCTTTGCCGAGCAGGTATTACAAGAGGCCACCGAAGGGATTCACCAAGAAACCATTGAATCGTGCCAAGCCACGCTTAAAGAGATTATTTCAAATCTGACCAGGTAGCCTGCCCTTTGCGCACCCGGAAATACCACAGGGGAACAGCAACACCGCCAATAAGCAGCGTATAGAGAAAAGTAAGTCCATTGGAAAGAATGCCATAGCCTATTCCTGCTTCACTGGAGAAACCAAAAACCAAAAAAAGCTGCAAAATAAAAAAGTGGGTGGTTCCTATTCCCCCCGGAGCGGGAAGTGCCCAACCAATGCCACCAACGAACAACACCACCACAGCAAAATAGAGATCTGAGGAAGAAGTAGAAGGCAACGCTTTTAAACTTACCCAATTCATAAGAATAAGGACAGCCCAAATGGCTGCGGTTAATAGCAAAAACTGCGGATACCGGCGAATCCGAAAAGACTGACGAAAACCTTGAATCATTTCATCGACAAATTGCCGTACACGCCGCAGGATCTTTCCGGATAAGAAAATGAACACGGCTACCACAGCAACAATAGCTATAAAAGCTACTACCCAGCGCCACGAAAAACCGGCCAGTACTGTATCAGCATCCGGTAACAAGCTATGCATAAAGGACCATAACCGTTGAAACTCCAAAATAAAAATCAGGATCAGGCCGAGAAACAAAACCAACACATCATACACGCGCTCGGAAACAACAGAACCCAGAGCCCGCGATACAGGCACTGCACTGGATTGACTTAAAGTAGTACAACGGGCTATTTCCCCCAATTTGGGCGTAAAACTATTAACAAAATACCCAATAATGGTAGCGTGAACAACCTCCCGGCGCCGGGGGTGATACCCCATGTTTTGCACCAACACTTTCCAGCGTAAGGCTCGCAATAAAAAAGTGATGTACAAACATACACCGTTCAATAGAATAAAGTACACATCGGCCCTTTGTACCTGTTTCCATACAGTGTCCAGAGGTTTGTCACGCAGTGTGAGAAAAAGAAAAAAGCCGGCAATTAAAAGACCGACAAGTGCCTGGATGGTATTTTTTGTTCGCTGCTTCATTGTGGCTGGCATATAAACGGCGCTAAAGGTAACAATTTTCATGAAACTGCCCTAATCGGGCAAATGAGGAAAATACTCTGCTACCCATACGGCATGTTTCGAACCATGCAGCACATTTCTTCCTAATATTGCTGGCAATTATGTCCAGTTAAGCAGTATCGATTGCTACGTTACCAACCACGAGTATCTAAGAAAACGTTTTATGGAGGCGGGCCTGGTAAAGAATCGAATCAAATGGGATTCAATTTTACAGGCCAATAGATATTTGCAGGAAGCATAAGCGACTCCCTTGCCTCATCATAAATCCCCACCCAATTATACATCACTTACCTTGTGCTGTGCACTTCACATCAAAATTGCCACCGGAAAAAAAAGCGCTGCACTTCAAGCCCATTTTTACAAGTTACACCTTTCTTTTATAAACTATTAGGTACGCACACTGTTCTTATTTTGGAGAAAAAAATGCATTATTCCTCAATAAGGTACTTGAAGTTGTGAAAGAGGATAGTACTTTTACCACCCAAAATATTGAAAAAAGCAGGCAAAGAAGCCATTAAGCAGATGATTAAAACCCTGATAACCAACATACGCAGAATACTCTTGCCGGATGACATGATCCTGCTGCTTAAACTGGCAATTCCTATTATAGGATCTTCCCTGCTGCACATGACCTATAACCTTACAGACCTTATCTGGGTGGGCCGCTTGGGAAGCGGAGCCACAGCCTCGGTAGGTACGGCAGGTTTCTTCATGAACCTGGGATGGGCCATGGCCTCCATCATCACCATGGGAGTGGGCGTAAAAATTGCGCATGCCGTTGGTGCCAGAGATGACAACGAAGCCGGCAGATTTGCCGCCTCAGGCATGCATGGCATAGGCGCCTTGGCGCTGGGCTACAGCTTAATCCTCCTCTTTGGCGCTCCCTTTCTTATTCAATTCTTCAATTTGGAAGATCAACAAGTTATTGCGGATGCAGTAACCTATCTACGCATCAACTCCTTCAGCATGATTTTCATGCTCTTTGGGCTGTTGTTCATCAACATCATCAATGCGCATGGCTACACCAAACTTTCGTTCAAAGTAAGCCTTACAGGCACATTGCTCAACATTGTGCTGGATCCGCTGCTCATACATACTTTTCAGTTGGGTGTTCCCGGGGCAGCTTATGCCACGCTTACTGCCCGCATGGTAACTTTATTGGTGGCCATTTTTGTTATCCAGCGGCAAAATAAAATCCACTTTGCCGATAAAAAACTCTCGTATCCGCATCTTCGAAAAATTCTTAAAATAGGCGTCCCCACGTCGATGCAACGCGTGGCTTTTGTATTGATATACATCCTTCTGGCGCGCATTATTGCCGAGTGGGGAGCCGTAGCCATCGCTGTGCAAAAAGTGGGTGTACAAATCGAGTCGCTCACCTTTATGTTTACCGGCGGCCTCACACAAGCTATGGCCATTGCCGTTGGCCAACAATATGGCGCCAATAACCTCACACGCATTAAAGGAATCTATACCGAAGGACAAAAACTTGCCCTGGGCATAGGTGCGGCCTCTACCCTGCTATTTTTAAGTGTCCCGGAGTTTCTTTTCTCCATCTTCCTTACAGAACCGGAAAGTATTCGCATGGGAGCTAACTACTTACGTATATTAGCGGTTTCGCAGATATTTATGTGCCTGGAGATGATTACAGCCGGTGCCTTTAACGGCATGGGAAGAACGGATATTCCCGCAAAAGTGAGCATTTTATTCACCTCATTACGCATTCCCGCGGCCTATTTACTGGGGTTTTACACCCTCCTGGGGCTGAATGGTGTATGGTGGAGTATATCCGGAACAAGTCTGTTTAAAGGGGTTATTCTGTATATATTATTCAGGAAGATCTTCGGAAAGATGTTAAACACACAAAATCAACCGACAAATGAAAGCATTCAAGTTAACGAACCTAATTGATAAAATACGCACACATAACTTGCAGAAATTCATGCTGCAGGGACTTTTTGGCATCGAACGTGAAAATGTACGAGTAGATGAAAATGGCAACCTTTCATTTACCCCGCATCAGGAATTGTTGGGCAACAAGGAAGATCATCCCTATATCTCCACCGACTTTTCCGACAGCCAGGTAGAGATCATCACCCCACCCTTGCCAACGGTTGATGAAGCTCATGGATTTTTGCAGACCCTGCATGATATAGTCTCCGAGAATATCGGACAGGAGTATTTATGGCCTCAAAGTGCACCACCACCATTGCCCGAAGAGGACAAAATTCCCATAGCACGCTACAGCGACGAACAGAAAGAACACGAAATCTATCGCCATAAATTGGCCGATATCTATGGCAAAGAGCGTCAGCTTATTTCCGGATTGCACTTCAACTTCTCCTTATCGCCCCGACTGATAGGCAAGTTGGCAGATGTACTTCAGGTTCCCCGCGATAGTAAGGAGTTCCGGGAAGCCTTATACCTGAAAATGACCCGAAATTTCATGCGGTACCGGTGGTTTCTTATCTGGCTATATGGTCAATCGCCCCTTACGCACGATACATTTAAGGTAAAGTCGTTAAAAACCGGAGAATCGCAGAGAGCCGACTGTTACGATGGGTTGAGTGTACGAACCTCTTGCATCGGCTATCGTAACCGCGAGGATTTTATCCTGGATTACTCCTCCATCGAAAATTTCCAACAGTCAGTAAACGAACTTGTGGCTTCCGGAAAACTTATGGAGGACAAAGAGTTGTATGTCCCGCTGCGCATTAAGTTCGATCCCAAAGGAGAGCTGTCCCATCTGGAAGTTCGCTTGTTCGATCTGGATCCTTTCTGTAAAGTTGGCGTTTCGAAAAATCAATTGCATTTCGGCCATTTGTTCATGCTCTATTGCCTGATAAAAGATGAAGAAGATCCCTTCGACGGAACAGAGCAGGAGAAAGCTACCAAAAACCAGGATATCATCTCGTGTTATGGGTTGGATGAAGAGATTTATATATGCGACAACCAGAACGTACGAGCACGCGATAGGGCACAGCATATACTCGATGAAATGGAAGAGATGGCAGAACATCTTCATATTTTTCAGAACCGAGCCTACAAGATGGCCTATCTCCAGGTAAGGGAAATTGCCAAACATCCGGGAAAACGCCGGGTTCATCTTCTTAAGCAGGGCATTAAAGAGAAAGGATTCGTGAACTTCCACATGGAAAAAGCCATGAGCCATAAAAAGCGCTCCCTGGAGAAAACGTACCGGTTTTATGGCCTTGAGGACATGGAGCTATCGACCCAACTTTTGCTTAAGGCAGCTGTACGTCGCGGCATCACCTTCGAAATTCTCGATCGCAAGGAGAACTTTGTAAAACTTACCAAGGGAAACAAAACCGAATATGTGATGCAGGCCACACGCACCTCGTTGGAGCCTTACAGCAGCATCCTGATGATGGAAAATAAGGTAGTGACCAAAAAAGTGCTGGAAGAGTCCCATATTCGCGTGCCCCAAGGCATGGAATACGACACGCCAGAGCCAGCGCTGGACGATTTTGATCAATTCAGGGGCAAACCCATTGTGATAAAACCCAAAACCACCAACTTCGGACTGGGCATAACCATACTGAAAGAGAACCAGCGGATTGAGCACTACCGAAGAGCAGTGGAAATGGCCTTTGAGCAAGATGATTCCATTTTGATTGAAGAGTTTATCAAAGGCAAAGAGTTTCGCATCTTCATCATCAACGATGAGGTGGTGGGCATACTGCACCGCGTGCCGGCCAACGTAAAAGGAGATGGTCAGAAAACCATCCGCGAGCTGATTGCCCTGAAAAATACCGACCCGCTGCGCGGCAAGGGCTACCGCACACCTTTGGAGAAAATTGCCACCGGCGAGGCCGAGGAGATGTTTTTGCAAACACAAAACTTAACCTTTGATTCGGTACCTGCAAAAGACGAGGTGGTATACCTGCGTGAGAATTCCAACATCAGCACCGGAGGCGACAGTCTCGACTATACCGACGAGGTACACCCCTCGTATAAGGAGATCTCGGTTGCTGCAGCCAAAGCGCTGGACGTGAAGGTCACAGGCTTAGATATGATTATGGAGGATTACACCCAACCCGCCACAGCAGCGAATCATGCCATTATTGAGATGAATTTCAACCCGGCCATACACATCCATTGCCACCCGTACAAAGGCAAAAACCGCTACCTGAACGAAAAAATGCTAGACGCACTGGGGTTTTGAAAGGCAAAAGGGAACAGAAAAAATAAAATTTACTATATGAAAATAGAGAGAATTCATTGAAAACTCTATTTTAATGCAAACTTCATATTTTCAAGAATATGACTTGTGAGCTCTGCAAACTCTATTGCAGTTGGCTTTCTGTTATATTTATTCATAAATGCATCTATTATTAATTTCGGGAATGCATCAACTGCAGCTTCAAAGCTAACGCACAAGATATGATCTTCATATAGTTTACTACCGGCCATTGCCCAGCAACCATCCGGATTTCTACTTCCTAACAAGTGGCATTTCTCGTTCCCTGTTAGCATTTTGCTAGATACTAAATTTTTAAAGGTAGACATATATTATTGAATTTTAAATTTGGTATATATAAAGCATTATTATCAAAATTATAACTCCTTATCAACAGCAATAATCATCAATCCCTCTAAAGTATATCGCCGATAGAACTTCATAAAAGCCATGAAAAATAAATATGAAACTATTGAAACAATCAAAATTATAGTAAAGAGCGAGTTTCCATAGCTATCTGAAAATATAGTATATCCAATAAGATACCAAAAAAGAAGATTAGAAATTAAGTTAAATGTGCGAAGGAAACCAAAAATAGCTACATAGTTTTCTAATCTCTGTTGATGATTCTTTGAATTTTCGTACGTATAATGGAGAATAATTCGATTAAAATCAACATTAATTTCACAAACGTCATCAAATCCATTATTACTAGTCATTCCAATACTTTTCAACAAAATTTTCACTTTTTGACGAATTAATTTAACTAGGGTAGGATCTAGCTTACTTGAATAAAATTTTTTTAAGCCAAACCATTGCCCCAGAAAATAATCAAACACTACTGTAGGAAATAATAATAAAATCAAAAAGAAACGCCAAAAAACAAAATAAAACTTGCTATCACTATGCCAAAAACTCTTTTGAGTTATATTAAGTAAGTACTTGGAAGGATAACCATATTTCCAAACTGCATACTTTTCAACAGTAATAGATGAAACATAACTTAGAATGTGCCCTAATATATAGGAGAAAATTAGGAAAATCAATATGGCTTCAATGCCCACAGAAGGAAAGGAAGTTACCACCTTCTCTAAATCTACTATTGTATTTTCTTGCACTATACTAACAATTTCTAAGAGATATAATACAGTTGCACCTGGAATAAAATATCCCATAAAATCATATAACGAAAATGGATTCTGTTTCATATTAAAGATAATATTACCAATCTAGGTAACAAATTACAATTGCTACAATAAAATATGTTCCTATTTATAGGATCTTAGTCCATCAAGTTAAGCAAAAATAAAGATTCCTTACACCATATATACCAATTATTTCATTTTTTATACTTATACCGTCCTCAATTATGATTAGGATTCCCATCGAATAGTAAGACTCTAAAATAATCCACTCTAAACAATCATAGTAAAATATAAACTATATTCCACCTATTTCTAAAAAACACAACCTCTAAACTCTCAGGTTTATCAGGGTTCTTGCTAACCCACAGCAAATTATTTTCGCCAAACACTTGACATGGGCAGATCCGTTTTGTACATTTGTACTAGTTGTATAGTACAATATAATACTAATGTAATGATAAATTTCAAATTAGATCCCAAAGCAGGTATCCCCTTTTATCGCCAAATTATCGATCAGATAAAATTTGGCATCGCTTCAGGCAAGCTGAAGATTGGGGAGCAATTGCCAACCGTGCGTGCCCTGGCTGTTGAGTTAAAAGTAAATCTGAACACCGTAGCCAAGGCATACCGCGAATTGGAAATACAAAATATCCTGGAAACCCACCAGGGAACAGGTACCTTTATTGGCAAAGTGGAAGTGCTGATTTCAGAGAAGGAGAAAGGAAAGAAGCTACAGGAAATTTGCCAGGAATTTTGCACCATCGCTTTCAGCTATGGTTTTACCGTCGACGATATTATACATGAACTCCAAAAACACAACTAACATGAAAACCAGTACCATTACTAAAAGCTACTTTAACATCATCTCGGTAACCGTGATGATCATGCTTGTGGGGATTTCCACCGCGCTATATCTTTCCGAAGCCTTCTCAGCACCTCTGTTTGTTCTGGCACTCATTGTCTCCATTTTAATTGCCAGCTCCATCCACATCTCCGACCAGTGGGAAAAGGCAGTGGTATTACGTATGGGCCGCTACATTGGCTTGCGCGGCCCTGGTCTCTTCTTCATCATTCCCATCATCGATCGCATTGACAACTAAATCGATCAACGCATTCGGGTAACGGACTTTAAAGCAGAGCAAACACTTACCAAGGATACCGTACCTGTAAATGTAGATGCTGTTGTTTACTGGACTGTTTGGGATGTAGAGAAGGCAGCATTGGAAGTACAGGAATACGTAAAGGCCATTGCTTACATTGCCCAAACGGGGTTACGCGACATCATTGGCAAGCATGAATTGGCTGATTTGTTGCAGGAAAGAGACCAAATAGCCAGCGACTTGCAAAAGATACTGGATGCTGCAACTGACCCGTGGGGCATCACCTGTCAAAATGTGGGCATCAAGGACATCGTCATCCCTCCCGCTCTGGCCGATGCCATGAGTAAGCAGGCACAGGCCGAGCGTGAGCGTCGTGCACGTGTAATTCTGGGTACTGCCGAAACTGAGATTGCTGAAAAATTCTCCATTGCCAGTGAGCGTTACAAAAACAATCCTGTAGCCTTACATCTGCGAGGCATGAATATGCTATTCGAAGGGCTAAAAGAAAAAGGCTCCATGGTGATTGTTCCAAGTTCGGCACTGGACAGCATGAACCTGGGTGCCATGGGCGGTCTTGTTTCATTGGCCAAAAGCAACGATGATTTTACTAAAGACCCAAAAAACCAAACATCATGAAACATTTAAGTCAACTAGTAGTGGCAGTACTCATCCTTTCAGGCTGCCAACTGAACACCGGCATGCAGACTTCACAAGAAGTAATAGAACACTATGCCAGTCAGGATCTGCTGAATGCAACCATAATTGTCGGAAACAACGACAGCATTCTGTATCAGGGCAACTACGGTTTTGCCAATAAGGAAAACCAAGCTCCTATTACACCCGATACGCAATTTCCAATCCACTTTGTTTCGCAACAATTTATAGCCACGGGCATCTTGCTACTACAGGAAGATGGGGCACTGGATATTGAGGAGCCCATTGACAACTACATGGAGGTGCCTGCTACACTCCGCGGTATTCCCATCAAGTATTTTATGACGAACACATCGGGCATCGCCAATTACGCCGCCAATCGGGTTTCGGCAAACCTGGACTCAATAGTTGCATTTCATCGCTCCCAAAAGCAACCACAAGCTGCACCCAATGAGCAATTCCAATACAACAATTCCAACTTTGTCTTTTTGCCCTGCTAATCGAAAGAGTAGCCAATCAGCCCTATGCCGATTTTATGCAAACACGCATTTTCGATGCTGCAGGTTTGCACAACACCTATATTTACCATGGAAACAAAAGCAACTACGCCATGGGGTACGATGTGAATGGAGACAAAAGCCAAGCCATCCAGGCTGCCGCCGAGGGCAACATCATATCCACACGTAACGATTTGCAAAAGTGGGATCATGCACTATTTGAAGGCAACCTGCTTAGCAAAGTCAGCAAAGAAGAGATGTTTGCCTTTCGCTACCTGAATGATGGTTCGCTCATTGACTATGGACTGGGATGGAACATCAACAATACGCCAAAAGGAAATTCCTTGTTCGAACATCTTACCAACAGAAAGGATAGAAGGAAAATAAAATTGGTTTCGCATACCGGTAAAATCAATTATTATGCAGCTTATTATCAGCATAATTTGGCTACCGACGAATACGTGATCTTCCTGACAAATCAAGTGCGACCCGAACACGTCGATTTGATTGCTACGATAAATAAAACACTGGAGAATTAGCATTTCGGAGATCTACTTGCACGTAATTTCCTGTCATAAACCAATGGGCCGTTCAAAATAGTATCCTTTTTTGAACGGCCCATTGGTTTACCTGCGAAAGAGGTACCTCTCCTTATCGGAAAAGAAACATTGCATACGCATATCCTGCTACAAGCAAAAAACAAGGTGCTTTCCAACTTCCTTGCCTTCATTTTCGTTAAGCTAACAGTTTCAATAGAAACCAACAGAAAAACAGGTGGAAAATTATGGGGTATTGTATATCCGTGTTAAAAAATGAGAGCGTTATCGTTTGTAATCATCGCGGAACCATTGAGCCAGATGAGTTAGGAGCAGCCTGGCAAGCTATACTGAACAAGGCTGAATTTTCGGAATTAGACTATAACCTCCTGACAGATATTAGAGAAACAACCATTACCTCATCAGAGGAAGAGCTCCTTTCGATGCTGGATTTTCTGAATTCCTTCAGATCTATCCTAACAGGGAAACGGCTGGCCTTAATTGCGGACACGCCTCAAGCAACGGCTCTTTCCATGCTATTTGAATACCGCATACCCAATGATTTAGGGATGCTAACGAAAACTTTCAGTACTCCGGAAGCGGCTCTTCGATTCGTAAAAAAATAGCCCTTCAATAGAAGCAGGTACCCATCAAATCGTTATTACTCGACAATTAACATGCTATAAAGGTTTCTCTTAAAACCTAACGGGTATGCTTGCTTTTTGTCAAAACTTCACGTAAATTGAATGGAGCGAAAAAAGGGATCTTTGCCCACACAAGACAGAGGTAGATCCTTGATAACTCCCTCTCTCTGAAACACTCATCAACGGGGTTGTCCGTATTTTGTTAATGGGATTATAACATGCTGTTGAAAGAAACAGAACATGTTGGACACAATAACAGGAAAAACCCGGGAAGATGTGTATAATACCGAATAGTAATAATCGCTAAAATCCAGTACGTGAAAGAAACAGCTCAACAGGAATAGAATATCTACCTGAAAACAAAACTATCGTTTTATGAAAATAGCCTATATTGGTACCTATGTCCCACGTATGTGCGGGATAGCCACCTTTACCCAGAATCTTTTTTACGCCATGATGCCCACCATGGGGACTTCCGATCTTAAAAATCCTGTCAACAAAAATCGAGTCGAAGGGTTTGTCGTGGCGCTTGACGATCCGGAACAAACTTATGCCTACCCTCCAGAGGTAAAAATGTCAATCCGGCAGGAACATTTACGCGACTATCTAAAAGCAGCCAAATTCATTAATTACAGTGGTGCTGACATCTGTGTACTGGAGCATGAATTTGGTATCTTTGGAGGACAAAACGGACTCTATATACTTTCCCTGCTACACAGGCTTGAGATTCCCTTGTTGGTAACCTTGCATACCATTGTTAAGCAACCCTCCTACAACGAAAAAGCAGTGCTGCAACAAATCTGCAAAATGGCCAATAAGGTTGTAGTTATGAGCGAAAAAGCCATTGAATTCCTCACCCGGATTTATGGTGTAAACAGGGATAAGATTGCGTTTATCGAGCATGGGGTACCAGAAATTCAGTTTCATCAGGCACAAGCGAAACGGGAATTCAAATTCGAAAAGAAAAAACTCATCCTCACTTTTGGTATCCTCAGTAGGAATAAAGGCATTGAAACGGTTATAAAAGCGTTGCCAAAAGTAGTAAAACGCTACCCCGATGTGCTCTACCTGGTATTGGGAAAAACCCACCCAAATGTATTGCGTCATTCCGGTGAGGAGTACCGTAACTACCTGCAACTTTTAGTGAAGAGTTTGCAGCTCAATAATCACGTATCTTTCATCAATGAGTTTATCCATCAGGAAGAGTTAAGCAAGTACCTGTCGGCCACCGATGTGTACATTACCCCTTATCTGAATGAGGCACAGATTACCAGTGGAACCCTCTCCTATGCTATCGGTGCCGGGGCGGCCGTGGTTTCCACCCCCTATTGGCATGCCACCGAATTATTGGCCGAAGGGCGCGGGCGACTGTTTCCTTTTAACGATTCCGAGAAACTGGCTGAGATCCTTCTGGAGCTATTCGACAAGCCCCAAGTGCTGAAAGATCTTCGCACAAAAGCTTATGAATATGGCAAAACACTCACCTGGCCTAAGCTGGGTAAACGTTATGTGAACACGGTTCGGGAGATCCTTTCCTCTGAGCCGTTAATAACAAAAAAGAAAAAGGAAGGCTCCATCGATCCATTGTTGCTGCCCCCTTTCTCGCTCGACCATCTCAAACGTTTAACCGATGATACCGGCATCATTCAGCATGCAAAATTTGGCATTCCGAACCTGAAAGAAGGATACTGCCTCGACGATAATGCCCGTGCGTTAATTGCCGTACTTATGACTTACTGGCAAAAGAAAGATAAATCGGCACTGGCACTTGCACCGGTCTATCTGAGTTACATACATTATATGCAGAACAAAGACGGCACCTTTCGCAACTTCTTGAGTTTCAATCGAAACTTCCTGGATGAAGTAGGTTCAGAAGACTCCTTTGGCCGGACGATTTGGGCTCTTGGTTACCTGATGCATAAAGCCCCTAATGATGCTTATTACCAAACCGCCCGATTGCTTTTTTTTGAGGCGGTCCCCAATTTCCTGGCTATCCGATCCATACGGGGCATTGCCAATACCATGATAGGGCTAAGCTATTACCTGCGCAGCAACCCTTTTGACGAAGAGTTGACGGAAACCTTACGCGATTTGGCCTGGAAGTTAATGCATGCCTATCGTGAAAATAGCTCAACAGAGTGGCATTGGTTTGAATCGCTCCTGGCTTATGATAATGGGATGCTACCCCTGGCTTTGTTACATGCCTCCGAGCACCTGAATGACGAAACCATTCAAGAAACAGCACTCAAAACAACCGAGTTTCTTACCGAGAAAACCTTAAACGATGGCTATTTATCAATCATTGGAAATGAAAACTGGTACGAAAAAGAGGGACAGCGCTCACATTTTGCCCAACAACCTGTAGATGCCTTAGCCATGGTACTCATGTACCATCAGGCTTACCGCATAACGCACAAAAGAGTGTATTTAAACAAGCTGTTCACCTCCTTCATGTGGTTTTTAGGAGAAAACGACTTGCGTATGAGTTTGTTTGACTTTGAAACTCAGGGCTGTTGCGACGGCTTTGAACGCCATGGGGTAAACCGCAACCAGGGAGCAGAAAGTACACTCGCCTACATAATCTCTCATCTAACTGTCCTACAGGCATTTGAAGAAGACGAACAGCATAAGCCCGCCTATAAAAAAGAAACGGGTATCACCACCTATTAAAAAGTAGTGTATGTTAGTAAAGCGATTCGACAAAAATCCCATACTTACAGCAAAAGATGTCCCCTACCCGGTAGTTACCGTGCACAACGCTGCTGTAGTAAAACACCAAAAGCAATACATCATGCTGTTTCGTTCGCATAAGCGCAACGGAAGGAGTATCTTGGGAAAAGCGATAAGCCATGATGGTTTTCACTTTGAAGTGGACAACACCCCATTTATGGAGCCGGCAAAATCCGGGATATTCAAAGAATACGAAGCCTATGGGGTGGAAGATCCTCGTATTGTTTCTATCGACGGGCATTACTTAATCACTTACAGTGCCTACTCCTCAAACGGCGTTCGAATTGGGCTGGCACGAACCGACGACTTTGTACACCTGGAGCGTATTGCACTGATAACGGAAGCGGACTACCGGAATGTGGTGATCTTTCCCGAAAAATTCGAAGGGCTCTATGCCCGTCTCGATCGTCCGCACTCCGAAATATCGCCCTGGTCGATATGGATTTCCTACTCGCCCGATTTAGTGCATTGGGGCCAATCGGAACTCATCATGAAACCCTTACCATACCATTGGGATGAGATGAAAATTGGCCCCGGAGCAACGCCTATTCGCACACCACGTGGATGGTTAAACATTTATCATGGTGTATTCCCCACAATGGATGGTTCGGTATACCGACTGGGGGTTGCCCTACACGATCTAAAAAATCCGGCAAAAATCATTGCCGTAGGTGACGAGTGGATATTGCAACCCGAGGATCCATGGGAACTTACCGGTTATGTGCACAATGTGGTATTTAGTTGTGCTGCTGTACCTGAAGAGGATGGTTCCCTAAAACTCTATTGGGGAGGAGCCGATACAGTTATGTGTGCAGGCACCGCTAACATTGAAGCCTTGGTAAATCACTGCCTGCAACCTTCGCGACCCGCTCTGTAATACTAAAAACAACTGATATGAAACTAGCCGTGTTAGCTCCGATTGTTTGGCGCACACCACCACGCAAATATGGACCCTGGGAACAAGTGGCCTCAAACATTGCCGAAGGAATGGTACAGCGAGGCATTGATGTAACCCTTTTTGCCACAGCCAACGCAAGCACAAAAGGAACCTTAAAATACATTGCCCACGAACCTTATGGCGAAGCTCCGGAAATGGATCCCAAAGTGTGGGAATGCCTGCACATCAGCAATCTAATGGAACAGGCACACCAGTACGATTTGATTCACAACCATTTCGATTTTTTGCCATTAACCTATTCCAAACTCATAAAAACCCCAATGGTAACCACCATCCATGGGTTTTCGTCACCTAAAATCCTACCGGTTTTTCAACGCTACGACAACCACACTCATTATGTCTCCATCAGCGATTCGGATCGCTCCCCATTACTCAATTATATGGCAACTGTATACAATGGCATTGACACAAAAGAGTTTACCTTTTGTAAGCAACCGGATGATTACCTATTATACTTCGGACGCATACACCCTGAAAAGGGAACCTACGAATCGATACAGATTGCCAGGCAAGCCCGTAAAAAGCTGATCATTTCCGGTTTTATACAGGATGCAGCCTATTTTGAAGAAAAAATACAGCCTTATATCAATGATGATGACATTGTGTACGTGGGCAACTCGGGACCCACTGAGCGAGATAAATTATTAGGCAAAGCCAGTGCCTTGCTCCACCCGATTAGTTTTGATGAACCCTTCGGACTGAGTGTAGCCGAAGCCATGTTATGTGGAACCCCGGTAATTGCTTTTAAGCGAGGGTCGATGCCTGAACTGATCGAAGATAGTAAAACCGGTTTTCTGGTCTCCTCAATGGAGGAAGCAGTAAGTGCTGTTGCCCGTATTCCGGAAATCGACAGAACCTACTGCCACTGGTATGCAAGCGAAAAATTCAGTCGCGATAAGATGATTGAGGGTTATCTGGAGGTATACCGCAGAATTTTTGAATCGTTGTAAAATAGTTGCCGACTATAAAACATACGACTATAATAGAATCATTAGTGTCCGGGAAAAAAATTAGATTGCTTCACTACGCTTGCAATAATCGGCAACTTTGAGAGGTTCAGGGCGGATGGGGTTGGTTTTGGGCAAAAGCCGAAAACCAACCCCATCCGCCCTGTCAAATCTAATACAAGCAGGTCTTTGCGAGGGAACCGAAGCAATCTAAACATGTTAATCCAAATTTCTCCGGACAATAGTGTAATAGAATCTAAAAAAGCTGAAAACATACGGTAAAGGCACTCAGAAAATTACTGGCGTTTAAGTTCCTGAAGCAACTCCTCCAGGTTTACCGATGCATAAGTAGACCCCCAATCGGACATACCATAAGGAATGATCACATGCCCATTATGAATAAGGGAGCCACATGAATACACTACATTGGGTACATATCCTTCGCGCTCTTCATCGTTGGGGGTGATAAGCGGATTTCTCAATCGGCCTATCTCTTTCTCGGGATTATCCAAATCATGCAAGGAAGCCCCTAACACATACTCGCGCATAGGCCCTACGCCATGCGTAATTACCAGCCACCCCTCTTTTGTTTCCATGGGAGAACCACAATTTCCTATCTGAACAAACTCCCAGGGATACTTTGGCGATTGTAACAATTTTGCCTCTTGCCAGATATTTACCTCATCGGAATACGCGATATAATTATTTATCCCATCCAATCGGCAAAGCATGGCATATTTGCCGTTTATCTTCCGCGGGAAGAGTGCCATTCCTTTATTTTGAGCTATTTCGCCGTGTAGAGCCAGGGTTCTAAACTGGTAGAAATTTTTTGTTTGCATCAACTTGGGCAGGATAGTTTTGCCATCGAAAGCGGTATAGGTTGCATAATAGGTGATTTCCCCGTCATCATCGATAAATTTCACAAACCGGGCATCTTCAATGCCGTTGCGTTCAACGTCTGAGGCTGGAAAGATCACACGCTCAGAGATGGCCGAATCAAGGGAAAATTGTAGCTCGTAGTGAGATTTTGCCAACCAGAGCATTTCATTGATAATCGTTTGTCGTTTTTGGGAGAGTTTACGAGTCACTTTTATCTTTTCAACGGCCCTTTTCAGTTCGCCATAGGTAAACTCGTCGCCAAGTTGTTCCAAAACAAATAGTTGCGAGAGCTTATTATTAAACACACTCATCTCATCGAGCTTATGCAAAAATGCCTCTTTATTGTAGACATGTTTTTTTATACGTTCGGCTTCAGCCAACATTTTGCCCACAGGCTCAATGGCTAAATCACAGTTTTTATCCAACACACCTGACCGAAATACAATGGAGGAGATATGTCCCTCGCCGGTAGCCCGGAAACTAAAAATCAACCGCTTCTCATCGGGACCTAACTCCGATTGATCAGGATCTTCCACCACTGAAGGGTTAAAAAAGGCCGCTGCTTCAATGGAAAACTCCATGGTAAAGTATGCGCCAATTAAAGCTCGGCGTGCTTGATCTATCTTCGTTTCATCGATACCTAAAGCTTTGAATAAATGGGTTACTTTGGTAAAATGCGTGTCAAAGATGGTAGAAATATTCCGATGTCGGCGGGAGTACCCGCGTAGGAGCTGACTAAGTGCTACTTCTACATCGGTATTGGTCATATCCAGTACATTTTGAATCAGCTTTTTTCCTCGTTCATCACCGGTATACATAAAACGGGCAATCACCCGACTGGGGTCAGGCAGGAACTGGGTCTCTTTTCGGTTAACAGGAACTTGCATAAGAACAGCTATTTTGCGTGCAATTAGGTGTATGTTTTAATCTTTACTTCTCGAATTCGGGTGAATGGTCATTAAAAGGTATACATATTACAATCGATAATAAGTCCCTACTCTCGGTATAAAAAGAGAATAATCTGAGGCAAAAAACCAATAAGTATCGATGAAAGATACGAATTTAGCAAGCCAAAAACAATGCCCTCACAATTTAACCCGGAATATTCATGAATAATTCCTGTCTCCGACAGTGTCATTTATAAATACGAGATTTTTTTCATTCATGTTCATATAGCCGAGCAACTTCATACGATTTCAAGCTTTCATTTTTTTTCCCTATCTTAACTCCCAATTACCTAAAATACCATTATTACCTAACGAAAAAATTCTATTATGAAAAAACTTTCATTAGCAGTACTGCTGTTATCATTTTTGATGAGTGCCTGTGGTGGTGCATCAAACGAGGCCGACAAGCAAGAAACAAAAAAAGAAAAGAAACAAAAGAGCCCCAGCAAGTCCACAGAAGAGGGCATGAAACAATTACTGGAGGCATGCCACATAGAAGTCCCTGCTCCCCTGGAATTTACTGAAGTGTCAAAATCTTCGTCGAACTATAAAATCTCCTACAAAGCCACCGAGGTAGATGAAGCCACGCGAGAGGAATTGGATAGCTGGTTTGCCAATCAAACTGAACATCTAAGCGAACATGGATGGGAAAAGCGCGTGATGAATGAGAATCAAGAAATGATGGGGTCTGTTATTAATGAAATTATCTTCTTTAAGCCTCAAGGCTCTTCTATTGATGTAACCTATGGTATTACAATAAGTTCAACCTATTCGTCCGAAGATAAAACCTACAAAGTACATATCAGTGCAGATTAGTGCTGGTGCATAATGAAAAAGGCCCCTCAGGTAGTTTTCCTGCGGGGCCTTTTTGTGCTATATGTATTCCCTGTTGTTCATAATTCCTGTAGGTAAAAACGAGCCGAACCCATGGCTATTGTTTCACATCAAAAACCCGACGACAACTAGATAACTTCAGGCAACCCACACCTATCTCTTTTCATCTTCTCTATAACTCGAAATAAACACTATATGAAAAGCGTAAAAACAATTCTCTCCCTTTTGGTTCTCATACCTCTATTTGCCTGCGAAAAGGAGAATACACCCCAACCTCCCATTAGTATTGAATCTATGTATAGTTGCCACCAGTTAAATAGCTGGACTCCTGAAATGACGACAGATGCGCTTATTGGAAAATGGCAATGGGTGTATTATGAAAGCTTTTGGTCACCGAATAAAGGCCAATATACCGAAGACCAGGAGCTTTATCTGCACTTTACTTCCGATTCCACACTTTACATCATTGAACAAAAAGATACCACGCATACCTCAAAGTGGAAGGTAATTACGAAAGACCAATCGCTGTATGCGTTAAAGCTTACTGAACCACATCCCTATCTGCATGGCCGTTTGCTGTTATGTGAAAATTTCTTGCTTTTCAATAACAGCTACGTGGATGGAACAGACAACTACTTTAAGCAGATCCGCTAATTTTTTCTCCCACAGGCAATCTTGCTATTGACATTACGCCGGATATTTATTATATTTATTGTATTCATTTTCAAATCAATACACATAAAAAAACAGGAGGTAATATGTCAGAAAATGTATACAAGATCATTGAACTTGTAGGGACCAGTAAAGAGTCCTGGGAGAAAGCGGCCGAAAATGCCGTAAAAAAAGCAGCTGAAAGTCTTCGGGATCTTCGTGTTGCCGAGATATCGCAACTGGATTTGCATATTAACGAAGGAAAAATTGAAGCCTATCGTGCGAAAGTAAAAATTTCGTTTAAGTACGAAGGCCATTAACTGGGTCTTTGATTTCCGCATCTATCCTTTATGAAACAGGGAATCACCTTGAATACCTCAGGCACATTTAGAGTAAAAATGTGCCTGAGGTATTCTATGCCCCGTGAGGGCATTAACAGCAAAGGCTTGCTTCTATTCTGCTATTTGTCTATCTTGCCTCTACCGAAACAACTCTACTAATTCGGATCTAAGATGATAAAAACACGCATCTCCTATATTTGGCAATTGCTGATAAGCAGCTTTTGGTTTATTCCCTCTGCTCTTGTTCTGCTAAGCATTGTTTTAGCCAGCTTCCTGCTCTATTTGGACACAAACATTGTCTACCAGCCATCAGGATTTCTGCGCTTATTCTTTACGGGCGATGCTGATTCGGCACGAACCATTTTAAGTACCACTGCCGGTGCCATGATAGGCGTTGCCGGAACGGTGTTTTCTATAACCCTGGTAGCCCTTACGCTTGCCTCGTCGCAATTTGGCCCACGATTGCTGCAAAATTTTATGCACGACAAACTTAATCAGGTTGTTTTGGGCACCTATATTGCTACGTTTATCTATTGCCTCCTGATTTTGCGAACGGTAAAATCGGAAGCAGAAACCCCCTTTGTACCCAATCTGTCAGTACTGTTTACTCTGCTCTTATGTATTGCCAACATTCTTTTGCTGGTGGTATTCATTCATCACATTTCGATAAGCATCCAGGCCGATCAGGTTATTGCCAACATAAATAAATACCTGCACACACATATCAAAACCCTATTTCCTGAAGAATTGGGCGAGGAGCCCGACACCTCATTAACAAGCAAGGAGCTGGAAAATTATCGCAAAACATTTTCCCACACAACCCAAATACGTGCCGCCAATAGTGGTTATCTGCAAGCTGTTGACAACAGCTGGTTGATGCAAACGGCAAAAACCGAAAATCTGTTTATACAAATGCCCATAAAGCCCGGCGACTTCCTGGTACAAGAGCAAGTCCTTGCCGAGGTTTATTCAAAGGATGATCTTTCCGATACCACCCACCTGGTTATACAAAAAGCGTTCATCCTGGGCTCAAAACGCACAGCCACACAGGATGCCGAATTTGCCATACACCAATTGGTTGAGATTGCAGCCCGCGCCCTGTCACCGGGAATAAACGATCCTTACACCGCCATTACCTGCATTGACAATTTATCGGCAATTATGTGCCACTTAACAAAAACTCGTTTTCCCTCCTCGCAACGATTCGACGCCGAAGGAGAGCTACGGGTAGAAACACATCCGCTCACCTTTTCGGGCATGATGGATGCAGCATTTAATCCCATCCGGCAGTATAGTGAGAAAAATCCGGCAGTTGTTATCCGCATGATGGAGGCGCTTAGCCGTATTGCTCGTTTTTCAAAAAAACCGAATCAACAGGAAAGTATCCAAAGGCATGTGAATATGCTTTACAATAGCGCCCAGGATAGCCTTAAGGAACGCAACGACTTTCAAGATCTTAAAAAACGCTATGAGCAATTTAATACAACCCAAAAATAGTATACCCCGCTTTGCTCTAAAAGCATTCCTTTTGCTTATGCCCATTTTCTGGACTCATGTCGTAACAAGCCGGGCACAACTATTGCATACCGAAAGTTTTAGTGTGATTCTGGACTCCTCCAGAACCATTCAGGGGGCTATCGTCCCAAATTTGGAATTTCAGACACAAGCAGAAGATCTATTGGAATTTGAGAATATTGCTGATTTTTCGTTCCGGTTAACCCCTAAACATGCCTTTACAATAGCCAATAAAATTGAACTCTCGAAATATGGCAAGGAGGTATTACTAAGTGGTGGTTATTTGTATATCGAGTACAGGGGCGGCGTGCAACAAACCTTGGCTTTGGAGCCTTATGCACAGGTGTTATGGTCGGAAGCACGAGGGTTGGCCATGAAATATGCAGCTGGAATAAATGCACGCTGGCGCATATGGGTCGAAGAGAATATCGGCATATTCGCCGGCACAGGACCATTCTACGAGATTGAACGCTGGAACTACCAAGGAGTACCGAATCGTGTGTTGCTTCCTGAAGATCTGCCGGAGATAAAGGTCCAAACCTTTAAATGGGGTACCTACCTGAGTTTTAAATATGTTCCCTTCGATGCAATTTCATTGGATGCCAGCTTTTACCACCAAAGCCGGATTGAAGATTTTTTCTATACTCCCCGATTGGCAAGCAGTGCCAGCATCACTTGGAATCTCACCCAATACCTGGGTATTACCTTTGTTTATCAGCAAATTTACGATTACAACCCAATTGTCCCTATCGATAAAGATTTCCATAAGATTATTATGGGTGTGGAAATCTCATTTTAGCTATTTTCAGTTGTTCTGTAAAGATGAAAATCTCTCTCCACTTGTTTTCAGCTGGTGAGTTATCTTAAGGTCAAATTTCGACGGTAATACAGAACATTCAGCAAACTAATTTGTCACAACTTATGAGCCTTATTTCTCCTACTTCTCTGAGGCAACACCTCATATAAAATTGCCTGACAGGCAATTCTGTTCTGACCATAAAAACAAAACACCATGATGAAAACAGGTGATTCAGTTCGGATATTTTACGAAAAAACCTGCCACCAAACTCGCACCTCCTGACCTGGATAAGGTTGAGGTTTTGAAAAACTGCCTATGTCCGGCTATCTGCCATGCAGAAAAACATATCATAAACTATTTGGGCTAAAAGAGTGCCTGCACATACAAAAAATATTCGCCATGAAAAAAGTAAAATTTACAGACAACCACTTGGAGCCAATACTGCCCTACGGATATCCCCATCCCTCATCTACTTTGCTAAAGGGGAATAGTATGGAGGGAAAGCTGGCCTTTGAATGGGCATTTATGGCCGACTGGCTGAAAGCCGGCGGATCTTTGGTTGTATTGCTTATCCAATGGACTTCTGTAGCCCATTTCAAGAAAGCAATGGCAAAGAGCACGGATCTTGATATAGCCCGATACGAAGAGCATAGTATGTATGTGTTGTTTGATGCCCATCTGGAGACCTGTGAGCAGGTTGACAAACACACAACAAAAGCCAATCTTTTAGAACCGGATACCTGGAACAAAGTAATTGATATTGCTGAATTACAAACAAAAGCCTCATCACTTGGAACATTGGTTGTAGGCGGCGGATTGGATTTGCTATTACACTCCCCAACCTATTCCGAATGGGTATTGGAGACAGTTGCGCAAACACTTCAGCAGGAAAAAAGTCGCAGCTACCTAATGTCCGTTTCAGCATCTACAGAAACTCAAGAAATGAGTAAATGGATGGAGTCTGTAGATAATCTGATTGAGATAAACAGAACCCATTCGAAAGAAGTTGCCTTAAACTTTGAGAAATTTTTATATCCCGAAGAGGTAGTGCTACAAAAAAAGTTATCGATTTCTGATGCAATTTTTGAAACAAGCCAACAATTGGAAAGCACTTCCGAAGAAGTCAAAAAACAAATCGAAAGGATTTAGTTGTCCGGTTTCACTCGCAAGCAACACTGAAATAAGAACTTGTGTTAGAGCAAATGATTCAAGCATTATTGCACCGCTCCTAACATCCAAGGCACTAGTTCTCTGTATCCGGACTAAACATATGCATTATTCGTCTGTTAGTGTAATGAACCCCAAAAACAAACACACTATGATGAATGAATTTGGACACGGATGGGGCATGGGCTTTGGATGGCTCATAGGCCTGGTTGTTATCATCCTTATTGTGGCATTTATTGTCAGAACAACACAAAACCGTGGAAAAATGCAAAGTCCGGAAACGCCCTTTGACATCTTGAAAGAACGTTATGCGCGTGGAGAAATTAACAAGGAAGAATTTGAAGCCATGAAACGCGATTTGGAATCCTAAAAACTTACACAACATGCCGAGTCGACATTCTCTCATGCACATTTATTCAGCCCTTTCCCTATTGCTAATAGGGGCACTTTTAATGGGCTGCAGTTCGGAGGGAAACACACAAGAACAACAGAAAGCGCCCTCTGCTGACTTTGATCCCGATATTGATATTGCCCTCACTGCGGCACCCGGGGATATACAATTACGTCCGGGCCAAAAAACAGAGGTTTACAACTACGAGGCAAACCTATTGAAAGGACCACAAAGCGCACTCACCTCCTTAGACTCCTACTTAGGCCCCATAATCAGTGTAGAACAAGGGCAAAAAGTAAGAGTCCGGTTTACCAATCAACTCCCACGCCAAAGCATTATTCATTGGCATGGCCTCCACATCCCTCCGGAAATGGACGGGCATCCGGCTTATGCTATTGAAAAAGGGCAAACCTATACATACGAATTTACGGTAACCGACAGACCCGGTACCTACTGGTTTCATCCACACCCCGACAAAATTACAGGTTTGCAGGTGTACAGAGGATTAGCCGGTATGTTTATTATACGGGATACACTTAACTCCTTGCCCGGCGGCGAATATGATCTTCCGGTTATTCTTCAGGATCGCCTTTGGGATAATAATAATCAATGGGTGTATCTGGAAGATAACCAGATGGCAAGAATGCAAGGTTTCCTGGGAGATGCGCTACTGGTGAACGGGAAAGAACAAAGCCAGATGGAGGTAAATCGGGGCACCTATCGTCTGCGTGTGCTGAATGGATCAAACTCACGAATCTATAAGGTAGCCTGGGAGGATGGCACACCGGTAAAAATCATCGGCACCGACGGCGGACTCCTTCAGAGCCCCCAAACAAAACCCTATGTAATGCTTGCTCCGGGCGAGCGAGTAGAAATTTGGAAAGATTTCTCAACCTATGCGCCCAATACAAACACTCAGCTCATTAGCCTGCCCTTCGATACAGGAACGCAAATGGGTATGGGAGGCAACAGAGGTATGATGGGAAGAGGAGGAAACACAACCGCAAGGCAAGCACCGGAGAATGGCAGCCCGATGGATCTAGTAACATTTCAGGTGAATGATCAGGAGGGAAAAGCCAAAGTACTGCCCAATCAACTCTCTGAGTTGGAAAAAATCCCAATAACAGAAGCAAGCAACCGAGCAGCGCCTCGCACGTTTCATTTTGCCTTTGAACATATGCAATGGGTAATAAACGGCGAAACATTCGAAATGGACGAAGTTGCCGATTGGGAAAAAGTAAAACTGAATACCACTGAAATATGGGAATTCACCAACGGCACCAGCCAGGGAGGTATGGGCATGATGGGTGGACATATGCAGATGCCGCATCCCGTGCACATTCATGGATTGCAGTTCCAGATTATTGAGCGTGACATTTCAGAAGTTGACCCCGAAGTGTGGAACGCAGTAAAAGAAGGTTTCGTTGATAAAGGTTGGCAAGACACCTTTCTTCTTTTGCCAGGCATGAAAGTGCAGGTAATTATGCGCTTTCGCGATTTCACCGGCACCTATATTTACCACTGCCACAACCTGGAACACGAAGATATGGGCATGATGAGGAACTTTGAGATTTTGCCCTAACCTTACCAGCTTGCCCCAAGTTTTTATCGGGATTAAGCCATACATAGATGAAGTTGAGCCTGCTGGGAAACACAAGCAAGTATTTACTGGCTGCGCTAAGTACCTTCATTTTTTTCTATGATGGCTGGCCATTTCTTTTTGGGTCTGAAAGAAGAGCCAGGTAAAAAGCAACCCGGTATGATGACGCTTATGGCTGCAACCATTACGGTAGCCCGGGGGGATAGTTATGGCATCCGGGCGCGATATAGCTCCTGACACAGCTGATGTTATTCCGGTAAATAGCAACACACAGGATATTGCCACCCTCGTAAGGTTTGGAAAAGCCTCGTGCCGAAAAGTGATACAAACCTTTGCATGGGCAACGGCTTACATATTGTAGCCATACGTTTTGTAGCAAGTGTTTTTACAGTGCCGGCATACACATTAATCCTGCTGTGAAGTGCCATATTAATAAGCTTGAGCACGGCGATTGTAAGCCTAAAGGCACAACTACCAAAAAGAAGAATGAAAGTCCAATAACCCGGCAGCCATCGTTCAATCAATATAAAATATCACTGGTATACGTTTAAACTAGCAGCTTGCTAAATATCCCGGGCAATACATAAACGCGCAATGAAGTAGTATGAAGGCGGTGTTGCTTCCCATGAAAAATCGCGACCGGCCCCTCACCAACACAAAGGCCAGTCAAGGATGTTTATTGCGAGAGTTCCAAAACAATCTAACCACTTGGAATGTAATTTACTGTACAATAAAGATAAAAACATCAATTTAGTTAGTGTACACTAATTAATTTGTATATTTGCAAAAACAGTATTTGCATGTACAAGCTTGATAAACTTATAGACATACTCCTTACACACAGTGAGAAGCTTGAGGAGCAGATAAAGGTGCAATCGGATTTAAACGATCTTACACCCAAGCAGCTCCACTGCATTGAGTTGATTGGAAGGCTGAAAAATCCTTCACTCTCGGAGTTATCGGAGCAGCTGCACATTACAAAACCTTCCACCACCACCCTCATCGACAGACTGGAAAAGCATGACTATGTGCGAAAAGTACCCTCAGACACAGATCGACGCTCGGCACACATCCACCTGTGCGCGAAAGGAGAAAAGGCAAATGCCCTGCACAGCGAAATTCATAAATCCTTTGCCCGGCACCTGACGAAGGATTTAACCGATTCGGAAAAACACACATTGGAAGTGCTATTGAACAAAGCCATCGCATCGCTTGAGCATAAATAAACACACCTAACCTCATCAACAAACCAACCATGGACAAAACACGCGCAGGCTATCAGGAAGGCATCGTAAGCATCCTTACCAACACAGCCCTTTTTGGCCTAAAACTGTGGGCAGGCATCGTTTCCGGCTCCATCGCCATCACTGCCGATGCCTGGCATACCCTCTCCGACTCCCTCAGTTCTATATTTGTAATAGCCGGAGCTCGACTGGCTTCGCGAAAACCGGACAAAGATCACCCATTCGGTCATGGCCGATGGGAACACATCGCTTCCATCTTTATTGGCATATTGCTTGGCATCATTGCCTATGGTTTTATGACCGATGCAGTTAAGCAGTTTCAGCATCGCGAAAGTGCCTCATTTGGCACCCTTGCCATTGTGGTTACCATAGTCTCGATTGTAACGAAAGAATTGCTTGCCCGATATGCCTTACGACTGGGCACAAGAACAGATAACAACGCCATTAAAGCCGATGGCTGGCACCATCGATCCGACGCCCTCTCGTCAATCATTATTCTTGTGGGCATCTTCTTTACCGACTACTTCTGGTGGATCGACAGCCTTCTGGGAGCCATTGTGGCCATCATGATCTTTTACGCGGCTTACTCCATCATTCGCGACTCCATTAACAAACTGCTTGGCGAACAACCCAGCGAAGCCCTAATCGGGCGCATTCAGGAAATTATAAAAGTGCTTTATCGGCAAGATCTTCATGCACATCATTTTCATATTCATAACTACGTAACGCACAAAGAGCTAACCTTCCACATCAAACTAAAAAAAGACATACCGCTTAAGCAGGCACACAGGGTGGCCACCCATATCGAGGAAACCGTATTCGAGGAGTTGGGCGTGAGGGCGACGATTCATGTGGAGCCTATTGACGTGAAGCACAAGTTCGATTAATCCTTTATGCCTTTCAGACATCCAAAGCAAACAAAAACAAAACAATGATGAAGAGAGAGAAAATTGATTTGATGGAGAAGTTCACGCTCATTAATGACCACTATCACCCCCGAATTGTTGCAGAAGTAAACGGACAACAGGCAAAGATAGCCAAATTCAAAGGCGCCTTCATTTGGCATACCCACGAGCACGAAGATGAACTTTTTATGGTAATTAAAGGCACCCTGAAGCTGGAATTCCGCGACAAAACAGTGACTTTAACCGAAAACCAGATGTATGCCGTACCCCGCGGTGTTGAACACCGACCCGTTGCCGAAGAGGAGGTGTGGGCGCTGATGATTGAACCGGCAACCACTGTAAACACCGGTAATGCCAAAGGTGACTTAACACGCGACTCACTTGACTGGATTTAAGAAGCGTAACGGCTTTTATCAGGCTCCACAGCTACACCAATCAGCTCTGTTGGCGGTTGGCGGTTGGCAAACAAATGGTCTCAGCCTTAACCTCTACCTCTACGCTTTGTTTCCCCGGGTCTCCATGTCTCCCAGTCTCCGCCTCTATCTGGCTGTTTATTCGTTTAGTTGTTTAGTCTCATTATCAGCCTCAACCTCAACCTCAATCTCAACCTCAATCTCTACGCTACCTTTCTCCATTGTCTCCGCCTCTATCTGGCTGTTTAGTCGTTTAGTTGTTTAGTCTCATTATCAACCTCAACCTCAACCTCAACCTCAACCTCAACCTCAATCTCTACGCTACCTTTCTCCTAGTCTCCCTTTCTCCATTGTCTCCACGTCTCTTTGGCTGTTTATTCGTTTAGTTGTTGAGTCTCATTATCAGCCCTAATCTTGCTTTTTATCTTTTTACTTTTTACTTTGATCTTTAATCTTACTCTCAGCCTCAACCTCAGCCTCAGCAATATTTCGCTTCATGCCGCGTTTTTGCACATGGCAAGATGTGTAGTTGAAGCGAGGATTTTGCCCTGACGCAGACACCCGCCTGAAGGCGGGTGCTATGCTCATAATACTTAACCTCAGCCTTAACCTTAGCCTTAATCTTAATCTTGGCCTTTTATCTTTTTACCCTGCCTACCGGACAGGCAGGTTTGGTCTTTTATCTTACTCTCAACCTCAACCTCAACCTCAACCTCAACCTCAACCTCAGCCTCAACCTCAGCCTCAAACAGAGCAAAAACGGGGCAGTGTGATGTATCGTGAGGGATTATAATTCGACACTTATATGCAGCTTTCCGCCTAACCCCGTTTCAATAATTTTTCGTAAAGTAGAAATTCTAACATCACTTGAAGCCCTCTCTATCTTTGAGATATAAGTTCTTTTCACATTTAGCTTTTCAGCCAATT